>JALRJA010000031.1 GCA_023255235.1 Flaviramulus sp. | reverse complement strand
CTTAGCTAAAAATTTTGCAACCTCTATCTCACCATGGATTGTAACTTTAGATGCGTTAGAACCTTACAGAGTTGAAAGCCCAAAACCTTTAAAACCGCAACTGCCTTACTTACAATATAAAGGCGAAAAAAGTTTTGATATAAATTTAGAAGTGGCTATTCGCCCAAAAGGCGCTAAAGAAACGGTGGTTAGTAATTCAAACTTTAAATACCTCTACTGGAATATGTCGCAACAATTGGCACATCATACAGTAAACGGATGTCCTGTAAATTCTGGTGATATGATGGGAAGTGGAACTATTTCTGGTCCTACGCCAAACTCCTACGGTTCTATGCTAGAATTAACCTGGCAAGGTAAAAAGCCAATTAAAATGAAAGATGGGAGTGAACGCAAATTTATTAATGATAATGATACTGTGATTATGCGTGGCTATTGTGAAAAAGATGGAACGCGTATTGGCTTTGGCGAAGTATCTACAAAATTACTTCCTGTTTATAAAAAGAAATAATATTTCAATAGCAATCATACTATTTTGGCACACTTTTGGAACAGGCAATCGTTAACAATAGAAACTTAAAAATGAAAAAAGTATTAATAGCAACAACAGTTCTTTTATTAGTGGTATCGTGTAGTACCAGAAGACAAATGGAAAAAACCATAAGCTATGGCAATTATGACAAAGCAATATTGGAAGCAATTGAAAAACTAAAAGTTAACAAAGACAGAAAAGGAAAAAACAATATAATCATACTCCTTCAAGATGCCTTTCAAAAAGCTAAAGAACGAGACGTAAACCAAATCAATTTACTAAAAAAAGATAGCAACCCAGAAAGTTTTATACACATTTTTGATACCTATTCAAATTTAAACAACCGTCAAGAACGAATAAAACCCATTTTACCTCTTTATGTTAATAACAAAAAAATAAACTTTGTTTTTGATAATTATAGTAATGAATTAATACAATACAAAAACAGTGCTTCTCTTCAGTTATATAACAACGCCACAAGTTTATTAAATTCAAATAATAAAGATGATTTTAGAAATGCCTATGGGCTTTTAAGTAATATTGAAGATATAAACCCTAATTATAAAGATGTGCGTAACTTATTAAAGCTTGCTCACAGTAAAGGTATAGACTATGTATTAGTTGATATGATTAATGATAGCCAAAAAGTAATTCCTACTAGATTAGAAAGTGATTTATTAAACTTTAGTAGCTACGGATTAGATAACTTTTGGGTAGAATACCACAGTAAAGCTGTTGAAAACCTAGCTTATGATTATAACATGCGCGTTAATTTTAGATCTATAAATGTAAGCCCTGAACAAATTAAAGAACGACACGTTATTAAAGAAAAACAAATTACCGATGGTAAAAAAGATTTAATTAAAAATGGTAAAGTGGTTAAAGATAGTCTTGGTAACGTGATTAAAATTGATAATTTAAAAACCGTTCGCTGTGAATACTATGAGTTTGCTCAATTTAAAGCAGCTCAAGTAACAGGAAATATTGAATATATAAATTTAAATACCAATCAGCTAGTAGATGTTTTTCCTATTACTAGTGAATTTGTTTTTAATCATGTTTACGCTACCGCAACAGGCGATCGTAGAGCGTTAGATTCAAACTTATTACCCTTTTTAGATAATAGAGTTATACCCTTCCCTAGTGAAGAACAAATGATTTATGATACTGCTGAAGATTTAAAAATGCAGCTAAAAAATATTATTAACTCTTATTCTTTAAACTAACTTACTTTTTAGGTAAAAACCTTATAGATAATACTTTTTTTCCTTACAAAAAGAAGGTTTTTTACTAATTAAATGTTGATTATAAATAAAAATTAATAAATTCTATAAAAAAAATCACATTTATCTTGTGAGTTTACACTATAAAAATTACTTTAGGGCTTATAAATTTTAATAACTAACCAAATGGAAGCTTATTGCGTAAAATGTAAATCAAAAAAAGAAATGAAAGATGCTGCTGAAACAACTATGAAAAATGGAAGAAAAGCCATGAAAGGCAAGTGTCCAAGTTGTGGAACTGGTATGTTTAGAATTATGGGTAAAGCCTAATTTTTTCTTTTTTTTTAAAACAAAAAAACTCTCAGATATGTTCTGAGAGTTTTTTTATTTACAAACACTATAGTTTTGCGTTTTAGTTATAAAAATAATTAGCTTTTAATATTGGCAGCTATCCATGTATCAATTTTATTTTCTAATAATTGCAACGGAATGCATCCTGTTTCTAAAACCTGATTATGAAATTCTTTAATATCAAATCTATCTCCTAAACTATTAGTGGCCCTTGTTCTTAACTCTTTTATTTTGAGTTGCCCAATTTTATAAGACAATGCTTGACCAGGATTAGCCATATAACGTTCAATTTCACTTATAATATCGTCTTCAGATTCTGCCTCATTATTTAATGAATAGGCAATAGCCTCTTCTCTTGTCCAGCCTTTTGCATGAATACCGGTATCTACCACCAAGCGTATAGCCCTGTGAATTTCTGCACTTAACATACCAAAATATTGGTAAGGGTCTTTGTAAAGCCCTAGCTCTTCTCCCATAGATTCTGTATATAATGCCCAACCTTCACCATAAGCACTATACCATAAAGTTTTTCTAAAATCAGGTAAGTCTTGATTTTCTTGTGCTAATGAAATTTGAAAATGATGCCCTGGAATAGCTTCGTGTAAAAATAAATCTTCTTTGTCAAAAATATTATAGGTTAAAACATCTGGAATTGGTGTAAAGAAAATACCTGGTCTTGTACCATCTAAAGATCCTGGGTTATAATTTGCTGCAGCCGATTTTTCTCTAAAAGGCTCTGTTCTTCTAACTTCAAAAGGCGTTTTTGGTTGTTTGTCAAACAGTTTGTCTATTTGGGGTTTCATAACCTCATGAATACTATCATAGTATGCTATTACTTGTGAACGCTCTGTAAAAGGCATTAGCTTTTTATTGGTTCTAACATGATCGAAAAAAGCCTTTAAATCGCCTTTAAAAACAACTGTATTCTTTATAGATTCCATTTCAGATTGAATTCTAGAAACCTCTCTCAAACCAAGTTCATGAATAGCTTCGGCTGTCATGTTTGTAGTGGTATATTTTTTTATTTGATGCGCATAATAGGCTTCACCCAATGGGGTTTCTGCAATACCACTTGTTGTTCTGCCAGCAGCCAAATATTCGTTCTTTAAAAAATCAACCATTTCTTTATGAGTAGGTATTATTTTATTGGCAACCATGTTGGTATAAGCTGTGATTAACAACTCCTTTTCTTCTGATGTAAATGAGTCTGGAAGATTTTTTATAGGTGAGTAATATAAATTATCTTCATAATTAGCATTTACCAAACTCTCAAATTGTGGGATAACTTTCAAAATCAATGAAACCGGTAAAACATAACCGCGCTCTATACCTTTTTTCATGTTTGCCTTTGCAGCGTTAAGCCAAACTAAATAGGCATCAACACGCAATAACCAATCATTGTAATCTTTAACAGTGTTAAAAGGTTGTGCGTTGCTTCCGCTTGCATATTGACTAAAATCTAAGTTTACAGACCACATTTGATCTATTGGCATTAGGTCTTTATCAAAACGCATCTCTTCAAGATTAATATCACAATCCCATTCTAAAACAGCTTTGCTCATTTTCTCGGTTTCGCTAAGCTGTGAATCATCAAGTTTAGATAAAGCTTCTTTGTACTTTGTGTAATAGGCTTTCTTTTTAGCTTTGTATT
>JALRJA010000029.1 GCA_023255235.1 Flaviramulus sp. | reverse complement strand
GGCTATTTAATGGCAAATTGGGGTATTTATAAAGCCAAAGAATTGCTAACAGACATGTCAAGAAAATATGATATAACAGCTATATTTTTTGACGGGCGTGGCGGTCCGCCAGCTAGAGGTGGCGGTAAAACACACCAATTTTATGCGTCTTTAGGTCCAACCATTGAAGATAAAGAAGTCCAACTCACTATACAAGGGCAAACTATTAGCTCTAATTTTGGTACTTTAGAATCGTCACAATATAACTTAGAACAATTAATAAGTTCAGGAATTAAAAACAGATTGGCGAGTGATAAGAATAAAATGTCTGATGACGATAGAATAGTTATGAATGATTTGGCAGAAACCAGCTATCAAACATATAAAGATTTTAAAAGTCACCCTATGTTCATTCCTTATTTAGAGCGTATGAGTACATTAAAATACTATGCTAAAACCAATATAGGAAGCAGACCATCTAAACGAGGTAACTCTAAAGGCTTAATTTTTTCAGATTTAAGAGCTATTCCATTTGTTGGCTCTTGGAGTCAATTAAAACAAAATGTTCCAGGGTTTTTTGGCGTAGGAACTGCACTTAAAAAATATGAAGATAGTGGCACGTTTTTTAAAGTAGAACAGCTTTATAAAAACTCAAAATTCTTTAAAACCTTACTTGAAAACAGTATGATGTCATTAACCAAATCATTCTTTGATTTAACAAAATATATGGCTGATGATGAAGAGTTTGGTGCTTTCTGGAATATTATTTATTCTGAATATATCACAACAAAAACCTTACTTTTAAAACTAACAGGCTATAAAGAATTAATGGAAAATGAACCTGCTGGTAAAGCTTCTATTGAAGTAAGAGAATCTATAGTTTTACCCTTACTAACCATACAACAGTATGCACTTAAAAAAATTCAAGAGTTAGAAAAACAAGGTTTTAAAGACACAGACGAGCTTCAAGTTTTTGAAAAAATAGTAACACGCTCTTTATTTGGCAATATTAACGCCAGTAGAAATTCGGCATAAAAAATTATTAAATTAACCTAAAAACTATGGTTAAAATTAGTGCTTTCCTTATAGGATAAAGGTTTTTACCCATTGCCAATTGTTAAACTAAGTGACATATTTATTTCATGTCACTTAGTTTTTCAACCAATTCTAAGTTTTTATCATGGTCTTCTCTATGTAACCAAACATCTCTTAATTTTTTGTCGGCATATAGTTTTAACTGATCTCCTACATGAGGGCTGTTGGGCTGTGTAGCATTGCCGTAGGCAACCAAAGCTTTTGCTTTTATTTCATCATCAAAAGAAATGGCACACACAAAGCTATCGCCATGATATGCAAAATGCTTTCCATTGCCATCTGGGACAAAATGCATGGTTCTAAAAAGCCCTAAGTTACCCGAACCACCATTACCCGGAAATTCATATTTTCCTGCCTTTACCCTAAATACATCACCGTATGGTTTTCTAATAGAACCGTATTTTAACAGCATTTCTTCGGCAGTGGTTTTTATAGTATTCACTATCTGCTCTGGGTTTTTAAAACCATCGGGAGTTAGCATTGGGTTTTGAAAATTCCACTTATCTTCAAACATTTCTGACTCGTTAATTTTATTCATTAATGTGTAGAAAAATAAGGCTTCTTCACTTTCGGCATCAAAAGCAGCGTTCCAATGAGAAAGCATCGTTATAGCTTCTAAAACCAAAGTGTCTTTAGTGAGAGATGTAAGTGCTTGTATATCATCTTTAATTCGTAAAGCTAACTCTGATTTGGTGTCGTGTTTTAGTGTAATAAAATCATCTAAAGACATTTTGGGTGCTTCCTTCATTAGTTTTGCCGAACGTTGAGGTCTAAAACCCATATAGTTAGTGGTAATGTGTGATGGGTATTGTGTTGGTAGTAAGGTAGGCGGAATGGTGCTGGTATATGGTGGGTCGTTTGCGTTTTGCAACCAATTTTCTGCTGGATTTACAAAATAGGGCAGTTCATCAAAACTGTAATAACTATTCCAAATCTCATTGCTTGAATTTGTAGCTACAACACGCTTCCATTTTTCCCAATCGCCTTGTTTTTTGGGAATATGACCTCCAAAACTATACAATATATTACCGTCTTTATCGCCATAAATTATATTGCAGAAAGGTGAGGTGTTAATACGCAAGGCATCTTTAAAGGATTCTAATGATTGTGAAAGCCCCATGGCTCTCCACTGCTCGGCAGGGTTCATAGACCCATTCATGTTGGGATACCTAATAGCCAAAGCCTTATTTCCTTCTTCTTTGATAATAAATCCGAAGGTAGATTTTTTTCTTTCAAGCTCAATTTTTTCAACAGAATCGTTGTTTTGTTTCATTAGAGAAAATGTTTCCAATTCAAAATCACGATAGGTGCCATCTATTAAATATTGACCATTTTTTGTCTCAATTTCATACAAATCCACATTGTCTAGCACGTTTACGGTTAAAGTCCATCCTAGATGGTCATTAAAGCCAAAAGCTAAAAGAGGAAACCCTGCCAGAGTAGCACCATATAAAGTATTGGAGTTGGTTATAAGCTGTGCTTCAAAAAAAAGATAAAAATCGCTCCATGGTAAATGGGGGTTTGCTAAAAGCATGCTGTTTCCTGTTGTGGTTTTATTGCCATTAACAGCCCAAGCGTTAGAGCCGCCTTGTGGTATCCAGTTGTTTCCTTGTACTAGGTTTCCTTTTATTAAAAATTCATAGTATAACACCCTTGATATGTGTATGGTAACATCTTCTGGTTTAATTGGCAAAACAGGTGTGTATTTTTTGTCTAATAATTCGGGGTTCTTACTAGCATAGGCGTTTAAACCGTTTGCAAAAGCATCAATAATAGTCTTGATTTCTGGCTTAGATGATTGATACATTTTTTTTCCTAGATTCACTAGGTCTAGTTGGTGTAAGGATTTATCCATTTCAAAATCGCCACCCCAATATTCATTGGCTTTTCCGCGTGATTCTCCATAGAGTTTTAGAATAACATTGCCATGGTTTTTCATTTGAGCCCAACCCAACATTTCGTAGAGGTTTGTATCATCTGTGGCATAAATATGAGGAATGCCCCAAGTATCCCATAAAATTTCGTTTTCTGTTATTTGATTGGCGTCTTTTGGCGACCCACAAGAGACACTTAAAACTAAAAGAAAGATTAAAAAATATTTCATCATTATTTATTATATTAAAAAATTAAAAAATGGTTTAAGCTATCATGAGCGTTAAGGTTAATATCCGGGGTTTTGTTCTAATAAAGTATTTTGGTCTAACTGTGTTTGAGGTATTGGCCAAATAGCTAAATTATTTCCAGCCATTACATTAAGTCCTGCATTTTCTACTGTTACT
>JALRJA010000453.1 GCA_023255235.1 Flaviramulus sp. | reverse complement strand
GGTAAACCCTTAGAATTTATTACAGAGTAGTTTGAGTAAAAAAAGCCTTTATACATTAATAGCTATACTTATTGTTTTTGGTATCTATGGATATGAATACTTTTTAGTTGAAAAAGAAAAAACCAATATCGTCAAACAAGGTAAAACGGTTAAGAACAACACAAGTACATATTTTTTACCAACCAGCACCACCGGGCAAATTGTACATCATGAAACATATTCATTAAGTTATAGTGAAACTCACGAACAAGCAGAATGGGTTGCTTATGAATTGAAAAAGTCACATCTTTCTAACACCAATTTTAAACGCCCCTATTTTGAAATAGATAAAGCTGTAAAAACAGGTGCAGCACATTGGCAAAATTATAAGAATTCAGGCTATGACAGAGGGCATCTATGCCCCGCTGGAGATAGAAGTTATAGCCAAGCAGCTTATTTGGAAACCTTTTTAACAAGTAATATAAGCCCACAAGAGCATGAATTTAATTCGGGTATTTGGAATAATCTTGAACAAAAAGTTCGGTATTGGGCAAGTAAGTATAATGGTGTTTTTGTAGTTACAGGAGGTGTTTTAAAAGGATTTATGAAAACTATTGGAGATGAAAATGTTTCAGTTCCTAACCAATTTTATAAAATATTATTAGCTTATAATACCAGAAAAATAAAAATGATTGCTTTTTTAATTCCACATAAAAGTTCTGATAAACCTTTATATGAATTTGTAGTTTCAGTAGATGAAATTGAAGATTTAACAGGAATAGATTTTTTCTCAAAACTTGAAGACAGTCTAGAAAATAAATTGGAGGCAGCTAGTAGCTATAAAGAATGGAGTTTTAATTAGTTTTGCAATACTAGGTTTTGATATTATAACCCTAATCACTAATTTTAAATATACGTTTGGTTATTTAAGATGCCAATTATTTTAACTTGTTTAGCATTCCTTTCCAGCGTAAATTTCTAATAAACTTACCCTCGTCTTTAGAAACTAAAAAATTAATCTTTTCTTTTTTAGCCTTAAAATAACCCATAATATAATCTTTAAAAACAAAAAAACTACCTTTTTTGTAAGCCAATTTTAGTGCCGATATACAGGTGATTATAAAACCATAACGCATTTTATACATGGCTTCTCCTTGAAAATATTTTGAAGCTTTATTATAACTTATCCCAGTTGGTTTTAAATGTTTTACATGAAGCGTTTTATCAGTTACAAGTTCCCATCCATAATATTTTGCAAGCAATTCATCTACAGTATCCCAACCCATAGATGGTTTTAATTTACCTATTTCTAAAAAACAAGCTTTTCTATATGCTTTTAAGGCACCACGTATGTGGTCTTTTCTTGTAAGGTTTTCTAAAACCCAATCACTATTTTTTTTGATATAGCAAAACCCAGCCGCCATACCAACTTTTAAATTATTTTTAAAATGAAAACTTAGTTTTTCTAAATAATTTTCTGGAAAAATTAAATCGGCATCAAACTTACAAACTACATCATAGTTAGCATCTAATGTTTCAAAACCCTTATAAAAAGCATTAATAATTTTTGAACCTGGTAAATGTTTATCTGAAGATTTTGTATTTACTAATGAAATTAGCGCGTGTTTTTTAGCGTAATCTTTAACAATATCTTGAGTTTTGTCTGTAGAATTATCATTTACCACAACTAGTTTTTTTGGCAGAAGGGTTTGATTAACCAATGAATGTAGTGTTAATCCAATTGAATCTTCTTCGTTATGTGCAGGTATGATGATGTAGAAATTCAAAAAAAAGTAAATTTTAAAAATTAAATTCTTTCAGCATAAACTATATAATAACGAGGAACAAACCAACGCAATATAGGTCGGACTCCAATTTTTTTTGTGGGGTTTGTCCATTTTTTACTATCTATAATTTTCCAGCCCGCTTTTTCTAATAGCCAATCAAATTGCCAGTCTTCAAACTCATGAAAATGTCTATCCCTGCTATCAGTCTTACTTTTATAAGCTGAAGAGAACCATAGTTTTAGAGGTATACTCGCAACCAATTTGTTGGCTTTTATACTTTTTAATACTGTAAAAGGCGATAATAAATGTTCAAAAATTTCAAAAGCTGTAACAACATCTGCATTAGAGTTTGAAATTGTTGAAGTATCAAAATCTAAATCTTCACCTTTGGTGTTTTCTACATTATAACCACTAGTTATCATACAAGTTGTTAATGGGTTTACAATACCTAAATCTAGAATACTTTCATTAGTAGAAATGTGTTTTTGTAAAAAATCAATGGTGAGTTTGAAGCGTTTTTTAGGGTAGGTGTTTTTATACATTACTAAACTTGATAAACTATAGCGTTAATGTGCATGCCAGCACCAACACTTGCAAAAATAACAACATCACCTTGATTAAGACTATGATTTTCTAATTGATTTCTTTTTACCAAATCAAATAAGGTAGGAACAGTTGCTACCGAGCTGTTTCCTAGTTTATGGATGCTCATGGGCATGATATAGTTTGGTATGTCTGCCTTATAGAGTTTATAAAAGCGTTTTAATATAGCTTCATCCATTTTTTCATTAGCTTGATGAATAAAAATTTTCTTAACATCATTTATGGTAACCCCACTTTTTTCTAAACAGGTTTTCATGGCTAGTGGCACATGTGTGAGAGCAAATTCATAAATTTTACGACCATCCATTTTTATATAGCGAGTATCTCTACATAATTCTTGATTATTAGAATTTCCAAAGAATAAATAATATGCCTCATCATAGGTATAACTTGCAGTTTCATGAGCTAAAATACCACCTTCATTGTTGGTAGCTTCAATAATAGTAGCTCCGGCACCATCAGAATAAATCATAGAATCTCGGTCATGTTTATCTGTAACTCTTGAAAGGGTTTCAGAGCCTATAACCAAACAGCGTTTAGCCATACCAGCCTTAATAAAGGCTTTAGCTTGAATAACACCTTCTACCCATCCTGGGCATCCAAATAGGATATCATAAGCAACACATTTTGGGTTTTTTATGCGTAGGCTGTGTTTAATTCTTGAGGCTAAACAGGGTAACATATCACTTTGAATAGCGTTATGCTTAACATCTCCAAAATTATGTGCTACTATAATATAATCAATAGTTTCTGGGTCTATATTGGCATCTGCAATAGCTTTTTCGGCGGCAAAAAAGCCCAAGTCTGATGAGTTTAAATGGGGTTTTGCATAACGACGTTCAGCAATACCAGTTATAGCTTCAAATTTTTCTACAATAAGTTTATTTGGGTAATTAATTTTAGAACCATCAGTATTTAAAAACTCATGATGGTGAAAATTGTCGTTGGTTTCAATAGTTTCTGGAATATAGCTTCCAGTCCCAGTAATTTTTATATTCATAAAATTAAAAAATTGCTTTAAAAAAAAATGTCACAGCAATATAATAGCTTTATTATTTAAGGCAATTAATTTTAGTTTTATTTTACGATGTTCAAAAACCTATTTAAGCTTCTAAATAAGCTTCAATAGGGATACAAGAGCAAATTAAATTTCTATCTCCATAGGCATCATCAACACGTCTTACGCTAGGCCAAAATTTGTTTTCTCTAACAAAATCTAACGGGAAAGCTGCTTTTTCTCGTGAGTAGGGAAGAAGCCATTCATTGGCTGTTATCATGCTTAATGTATGAGGAGCATTTTTTAGAATACTATTTTCATCGTCTTTAGAAACTTGGTCAATTTCTTTTTTTATAGAAATCATGGCATCACAAAAACGGTCCATCTCTGCTTTGCTTTCACTTTCTGTTGGTTCTATCATGAGAGTTCCAGCAACAGGGAAAGATACTGTTGGTGCATGAAAACCATAATCCATTAACCGTTTTGCAATATCAACCACTTCTATACCTTGTGCTTTAAAAGGTCTGCAATCTACTATCATTTCGTGTGCTGCTCGTCCTAGCTCACCAGAATAAAGGGTTTCAAAACTGCCTTCTAATCGCTTTTTAATATAATTTGCGTTTAAAATAGCAATTTTAGTAGATTCTGTTAAACCTTCTGCACCTAGCATTTTTATATAGCCATACGATATTAAGCAGGCTAGTGCAGATCCATAAGGTGCTGCAGAAATAGCAGTAATGGCATCTTTACCTCCTGTTTTCACAAGTGGATTTCCGGGTAAAAAGGGCACTAGTTGTTTTGCAACACAAATAGGACCAACACCAGGACCACCACCACCATGAGGAATTGCAAAAGTTTTGTGTAAGTTAAGGTGACAAACATCAGCTCCAATATTACCTGGGTTTGTTAAACCAACTTGGGCGTTCATATTAGCACCGTCCATATACACTTGCCCACCATGGTCATGAATAATTTGAGTAATTTCTTTTATAGCAGATTCATACACACCATGTGTAGATGGGTAAGTTACCATTAAGGCAGATAAATTATCTTTATACAATTGAGCTTTTTCACGTAAATCATCTACATCAATGTTGCCTTCTGGAGTTGATTTTGTAACAATTACTTTCATGCCAGCCATAACAGCACTTGCTGGGTTTGTACCGTGAGCAGAAGACGGAATTAAGCAAATGTTTCTGTGGTAATCGCCACGAGATTCATGGTATGCTTTTATAACCATAAGCCCTGCAAATTCACCTTGAGCACCAGAATTTGGTTGTAGTGATGTAGCAGCAAAACCAGTTATTTCTGTTAATTGGTTTTCTAGTTCTTTTAAAACAGTTAGATATCCTTTGGCTTGTTTTAATGGTGCAAATGGGTGAATATTTCCCCATTTAAACCAGCTTAAAGGAAGCATTTCAGAGGCAGCATTTAGCTTCATTGTACAAGAACCTAAAGCTATCATTGAATGATTTAATGCCAAATCTTTGCGTTCTAAAGATTTGATGTAACGCATCAATTCGGTTTCAGAATGATAAGTATTAAAAACACCCTCTTTTAAAAATGCTGATTGGCGTTTTAATGAATTATCAATTTTGTTTTCTTTTTCAATAGAAGAAACAATAATAGGTTCTTTATTGGCAGCTTGGGCAAAAACAGAAATTAAATAATTTATATCTCTAATAGATGTAGTTTCATTAATAGAGATATTTACAGTTTCTGCATCTGGATAAAATAAATTTACCTTTTTTTCTTTAGCAACGTGCTTAATAGCTTTAGCATTTGCTTTAATTTGAAGCGTATCAAAATAAGAGCTATTAACTTGTTTAAAGCCTAATTTTTCTAATGCTTTGGCAAGTGTTACAGTTTTGTTGTGAATGTTATTGGCAATAAATTTTAAACCGTCAACACCATGATATACAGCATACATACTAGCCATAACAGCCAGTAGCACTTGTGCGGTACAAATATTTGAAGTTGCTTTATCTCGTTTAATATGTTGTTCGCGAGTTTGTAGAGCCATACGTAATGCACGATTTCCGTTGGCATCTCTTGTAACACCAATAATACGTCCTGGAATATCTCGCTTGTATGCTTCTTTTGTTGCAAAATAAGCGGCATGAGGACCACCAAACCCCATAGGAATTCCAAAACGCTGTGTTGTACCTACCACCACATCTGCACCAAATTTCCCAGGAGCTTCTAGCTTTATAAGGCTTAAAACATCTGCCGCTACGGCTACTTTTATTTGGGCTTCATTGGCTTTATTTATAAATGTTTTTATGTCGGTAATTTGCCCATCTTTTCCAGGATATTGTAAAATAGCTCCAAAAAATTCTGAAGAAAAATCAAAACTATTTTCATTGCCAACAACCAGTTCAATTCCTATTGGATTTGCTCTAGTTTGAAGTAATGATAAGGTTTGTGGTAGAATGTTATTTGAAACAAAAAACTTATTGACATTATTTTTCTTTTGTTCACGCTCACGAACAGCAAATAGCAAACCCATGGCTTCTGCAGCAGCAGTACTTTCATCAAGAAGTGAAGCATTTGCAATTTCCATACCCGTTAGGTCAATAATCATGGTTTGAAAATTTAAAAGTGCTTCAAGCCTACCTTGAGCAATTTCTGCTTGATATGGTGTGTAGGCTGTATACCAACCTGGGTTTTCTAAAATATTTCGTTGAATGACAGCCGGCATAATGGTTGGGTGATACCCTAAACCAATATAAGTTTTATAGGCTTTATTTTTTTTTGATAAATCATGAATATGAAGTAAATAATCATGCTCTGTCATTGGAGCGTCTAATTTTAGAGCCTTTTTTAAACGTATATCATCAGGAATTGTTTCAGATATAAGTTGGTCTAAAGAATTAACTCCAATGGTATCTAACATGGCTTTTTGATCGGCTTCTCTAGGACCAATATGGCGAAGGGCAAATGCGTTTGTATTCATTAAAATTAGGTGTATTTTAGCGTAGCAAAATTACGGAATAATTCAAGTTAATTTGTTTAAGAAAATGAAAGTTTTTAACCATTTATTGACGTTATTAACACTTTATTTATTTTTGCGTTTATGAACTTTTGGAAACAACTTTTTATTTTTTATTTAAACAGTAGTGTTCATGTTGCTTTATCGGTTGTTTCATTGGCATGTATAAGCATGATAGAATACCGGTTTCCTTTAAATTTTCATTTGTTATTTTTTTTGTTTTTTTCAACTATTACAGGATATAATTTTGTTAAGTATTTTGGGGTTGCCAAGTTTCATCATAGGCGTTTAGCTAGTAGGCTAAAATATATTCAACTGTTTTCTTTATTATGCTTTATTTTAATGTGTTATTTTGTATTTAAATTACATGAAAAAACCATTTATTATATAATAGGCTTTGGAATAATTACTTTTTTATATGCTGTTCCGTTTTTCTCTAAAGCGGTTTATGTAGATAAGCAACATAATTTAAGAAGTATTGGCGGACTTAAAATTTATGTTATAGCCTTTGTATGGAGTGGAGTAACCGTTTTATTGCCTTTAATAGAACAAAAACACGCTCTAAACAGCAGTTTTTTTATAACTGCTTTTCAGCGTTTTCTTTTTATTGTGGTTTTAATGTTGCCTTTTGAAATTAGAGATTTACGATATGATAGCTTAAAACTTGCTACTATTCCTCAAAAAATAGGAGTCAAGCAAACCAAGATAATGGGTTACGTGCTTTTAGTTGTAATTTTATTTTTAGAAATTTTTAAAGAATCAACAAGCATAATTAAAACAAGTATTTTAATAACAATTCTTGTTGCAACCGTTTTGTTTTTGCTATTTTCAAAAATTGAACAGAGAAAATATTATAGTGCCTTTTGGGTAGAAAGTTTACCGGTTTTTTGGTTATTATTGTTGCTGCTGTTTTGTTAAATAGAATTATTATCTAAGGCTGTTTCTATAGTTTTTTTAATCTTTTTCTTGGTGTCAACATCAATACAAGCCACTTTTGAATCTTTAATTTTTTTTGTGAGTTTTTTATTGTTTTTGGTATATTCTCTACAGGCTCTACAATAAATAAGATGTATGTTTAACTTAATTTTTTCTAGTATGGAAGCCTCCTTATACTGCGATTTATCACAAGTATGATTTGCCTCATCACAAGGAATAATAATTTTAAGCTTACTCATAATTAAAACCAGTTTTCTTTTAAACAATTAGCCATAGCTGTGCGTGCTCTATGAATAATTACCCATAAATTAGACGGTGTAATTTGTAATTCATTACAAATAGTTTCGGTTTCATATTGTAAAATAGTTTTCATTTTAAATATGTTGGCTTGTTTTTCGGGTAATTTATTTAAACAATCATGAATTGCATCACCAAGCTCTTCATTTTGTATGGAATCTTCGGCATTTTTATCAAAAATATCAGATAGGTTTTCCTCCATCCAATTACCATCTCTATCTGAATCGTCGTTATAAGTTATTCTAACTTCGGCTTTCCCTTTTTTAGAATTTATTTTCCTATAATAATCAATAATTTTTCTTTTTAGAATAGAAATTAACCACGTGCGTTCACTAGCTTCACCTTTAAAATTGTCTTTTGCTTTTAAACCAGCTAAAAAAGTGTCTTGCACCAAATCTTGAGCCACCTCTCTATCATTCACTCTTGATATGGTGTAGTTAAATAAATAATCGCAATACATGTCAACCCATTTGTTTGGATTTATGTTGTGGTGAGGCATTTTTCATTAATTTTTAATTATCAAAAATAACATAAAAAATTGACTTTTTATACTTATGAGTTTTATTAAATACTATCAAATTGATTTGTATATAAACAAAAAGCATAGTATCCATTGGTCTTTTTTAAATTGTTTTTCATCTACAATAAGCCGATGCTAATCGAAATTAAAAAAGCACAAGTTAATAATGCCGTAGTTTAGTGGTGCCTTTGTGAGAAGAGGGTTTTTTGATAATAAGATATTTTGGCTATGTAAATGGCTTAATTCTAATCAACCAAATTGTGCTTGTAATGATAATAAAGTAATTTATAATCATTGCAAGCCTTTTTTATTTCTGCTACTTTGTTTTGTTTCATTCCTTATCCCAGAAAGGGTAAAATTGATATTAGTTAACAGGTTTTTCACTTTTTTTAATCTGTTGTGTGTTATAATTTAAAATGCGATTCTTCATGTGAGGTTTAAATGGGAATATGTAAAGCGTTAGCGAAGAATATAATTTTGTGTTGAATTTAGAATAAAAAAAAACGGACTATTTTCATAGTCCGTCTTGCCCCAAATCTATTATACATAAAACCTACGTTATGAATAACAGGTACAAATTTAAAACACTTAATCAAACAATTTTAAGTTATTTAGTAAATGCTAGATTTGTGTAATAAACGTTAAAAAATAGAGTTTTCATTGCTATTTTGAGTGTTATTAATGGTATGTTTTGTAAATTAGTTTATAGTTTTTATCCATTTTAGGTGCTGAAATGTTAAAGTTTTAACTTTTTTAATTATTTTTTGCTGTTATGTAAATAATATTATTACTTTTGAAATAGCT
>JALRJA010000430.1 GCA_023255235.1 Flaviramulus sp. | reverse complement strand
CTCTTCTCCACAGTAAAACCCGCAACTGCTAAAGTTGTGGGTTTATTGTTTTTTGTAAATCTTACCTAAAACAGTTTAATTTTACCCCTTTATGCTCCACAAAAAAAAACGCTATACTACATATTCATTAAAACCCACCTTTAAAGCTGGGTTTCTTTTATATTTTAAGCCTTAGTTAAATTTCGCTATTTTAAATAAAAAAAGTCCTACCTAAGCAGGACTAAAGATTTTCATCTTCGGCATATAGCCTTATTGTGATAAGATTAAAGATTAGAAAACACGATATTAGTTGGTGTGTTACCTTCTAGTTATTAAGTGTTTAGTATAAAATATCGGTTTTAAAAAATGCTTCTTTTTTGTAGTGATAAGGCAAGATTGAGGCATTTTTATTTTTTAATATATAATACTTTACGCTTTCTGTTGGTAATAATCTTGCTATTTAATACAAAAAGCTTCAAAAAAAAAGTGAGCCACTAAGGCTCACTTTTACCAACTAAACTAAATAAGACATTAACTAAATTATTAATGAATATTGTTACTCAAAAACAATGAGATGTATTGTTTAAATTATTCAAAAACAAATGCTTTTTGAACGTGTTTTTTTATATCTGTTTTTTCACACTACAAATATACAGCGCTTATACAGTGTAGAAAACATCAATTTTGACAAATATATATGCTATATTAACCATTAAATTAATGTTAAGCAGTTGTTAAGATAAAATAACACACAAAATTGTTAAAAAAAGATACTCAAAATAAATGGTATATGTTACATTTGTACTAAACTCCTACAATGAAAATTAAAAAGCCCACATTAAAAAAATTAAGCCCAAGTTTTGGTAGTTCTATATTAGTAAAACAACACACAGAAAAACTTGATAGAAACAACGCTTTTTGGCATTTTCACCCCGAGTTAGAATTGGTGTATGTTAACAAAGGTCAAGGTAAAACTCATATAGGCAATCATTTGTCATACTTCTATAATAGCCAATTAATACTAATAGGTGCAAACTTGCCACACAACGGTTTTGCCGATAGATTAACAGCAACCGGCACCGAAACCACCATTCAATTTGTGTCAGAGTTTTTAGGAAATGATTTTATTAAAATACCCGAAATGTCTCATGTAGCAGCTTTATTTGACAGAGCTAAAAAAGGCATCAAATTTGGCTTAGAAACTAAAACAATTGTGGGTCATAAAATAAATAAAATTACAAACTACCATGGCTTGAATAGGGTTATAAAATTTTTAGAAATTTTAAACCATTTAGCTACCACACCCGATTATACCATTCTTAATGCCGATGGTGTTGCACTAGAAACCAATCCGCAAGACAGTAATAAAATTAATATTATATATAAATATGTAAATGCACATTTCCAGCAGCATATTACCCTAGATGAAATTGCCAACAAAGTAAACATGACAATTCCTGCTTTTTGTAGATATTTTAAAAAAACTACCGGAAAAACCTTTACACAATTGGTAAATGAATATCGGGTTGTGCATGCCACCAAGTTATTAAACGAAAGTCAATTAAGTATTACCGATATTTGTTTTAACTGCGGATTTAATAATTTCTCACACTTTAATAAACAGTTTAATGAAATAACTGGTAAAAGTGCTTCCAATTATAGAAAAGAAATAAAGCATTTTATACAATAGTTTACAGCCTTCCGTGCCATTCGTTGTAAAACTGAGTAAGATATGCTTCCATAAAAATATGTCTTTTGTGAGCTATTTGTTTTGCTGTTTGGGTATGCATACTGTCTTTTAACAGGAGTAATTTTTCATAAAAATGATTAATAGTTGGTGCGATACTATTTTTATATGCCTCTTTGCTCATCTTAAGATTGGGTTTAATTTCTGGATTGTAAATAGGTCTATTTATAAACCCACCATAATTAAAACAACGTGCTATACCTATTGCACCTATAGCATCCAATCTGTCAGCATCTTGAACTACTTCAAATTCTTTTGATTTAAAAACCACATTGCCTTCTAGTGAATTTTTAAACGACATGTGTTCTATAATATAAACCACCTGTTCAATAACTTTAGAATCTACATTTAAATCAAATAAAAATTCACGAGCTTTTTTTGGGCCAATAGTGTCATCACCATTGTAAAATTTGCTATCGGCAATATCATGTAATAAGGCAGCTAGCGAAACCACAAACACATCAACAGGTTCTGTTTTTGCAATTAGTAAACTGTTTTTATACACACGCTCTATATGAAACCAATCATGCCCACCTTCAGCATTGCTAAGTGTTTGTTTTACATATAAAATGGTTGTATCTATTATTTCTGTATTACTAGCCATAGGTTACAAATATAAATTCTATTGAGAAATACTAATTAGGTTACTAATGTAAGAACTAAAAATAGTTTTTAGAAATGGTGTTATCTAGAACCTTGTGTTTTATTGATACGGAAGTATTTTTACTACAAAACACTTTTCTTAATAATGGCTTCTAGTTGAGGTATTAATTGTTCTTTATTTTTAAATGTAGCCAATTCTATAGGATTGTGCACAGTTAAAGTAATATGAGCACCTAAACCCATAGGAAATTTACCATACTTTAAGGTTTTCCAAGAATTGTTTATGGTAATGGGTACAATTATAGCCGAAGGTATTTTTTTAAATAAAATCTCTAAACCTTTAGTTTGAAATGGTTTAGGTTTGCCATTTTTACTTCTAGTACCTTCAGGGAATATAACAGCAGCTCTGTTATGAGCTTCAATATATTCACCAAATTTTATAATAGCAGGTATAGATTGTCTGGGGTTTTTTCTGTCTATTAAAACAGAGCCACCATGTTTCAAATTATACGATACACTCGGAATGCCTTTTCCTAATTCTATTTTGCTTATAAATTTTGGATGATGTTCTCGCATATACCATATAATAGGTGGTATATCATACATGCTTTGGTGGTTGGCAACAATAATAAGGGGTTTGTTTTTAGGAATGGTATACGGGTTTTTAAACGAAAAACGCGTTCCTAAAACACACAAACAGTGCATGATAAAAAACTGTAACCAATCAACACTTATTTTATGTGCTTTATAACCCAATACATTAAAGCAAAACCATTGTATGGGATGAAAAATCAATAAAGTCAATAAAAAAAAGACATAGTATATTACACTGAGTATATATGACAATAATTTTTTCACACTCAAAAGTAAGTAAAACTTGGTTTTAATTTATAAAAATCAAGTTTCTTTAATAATACAACCTGTAATGTTAACAGTGCTCGTTATATGCATCAACCAAGTTTTCTGCAATTAACTCAGCTGGTCTTCCTTCTATATGATGACGCTCTAGCATGTGTACCAATTCACCATTTTTAAATAAAGCCATACATGGTGAACTTGGTGGAAACGGAATCATATAACCACGAGCCGTTTCTACAGCTTCCTTGTCAACACCAGCAAAAACGGTAACAATATGGTCTGGTCGTTTGGCATTTTGTAAACTCATTCTAGCACCTGGTCTGGCATTTGCTGCTGCACAACCACATACAGAGTTTACTACTACCAAAGTAGTTCCTGCTTTTGCCATAGCACTATCTACCGCTTCTGATGTATGTAATTCTTCAAAACCAACTTGCGTTAAATCTTCTCGCATGGGTTTTACTAATTCTGCTGGATACATATTTCTTAAAATTTAATTTAACTATTTTGAATGGCAAAGATACCAATTGTAGTTCAAAAATCAGACGGAATCAACCAACAAATAGTATATTTACACACTTTTTTAGTTAAAGAACAATATACAAAGCAATTGATGAGGTTCTCATAAAAAAGAGATGGGTATAACAAATAAAGAACACGAATAAAACAGATAATAAAGTGAGTTTTTCAAAGTGGATAGGTGGTGCACTTGGGTGGTCGTTTGGCGGACCAATTGGTGCCATTATTGGGTTGGCAATTGGCAGTATGATAGATGCCGTAGCAAACGATACCAACAAAGGATTTTATGAACCAGACACCTCTGAAAACAATAGCTATAAAACCCAATCTGGCGATTTTGAAGTGAGTCTTCTTATTTTGGCATCAATAGTTATAAAAGCCGATGGAAAACAAGATAAACGCGAACTTGATTTTGTAAGAGAACAATTTGTAAAAATGTATGGTAAAGAACGGGCAAACCATGCTTTTAAACTTTTTAAAACCATTACCAATCAAAAAAACATTTCTACAAGACAAGTTTGTTTACAAATTAAGCAAATGATGGATCACCCATCGCGGTTACAACTACTTTATTTTTTATTTGGAATAGCCAAAGCCGATGGTATTGTAACTCAAGATGAAGAAACGCAAATTCACACTATTGCCGGATATTTAGGGGTTAGCACTGCAGACTACACCAGTATTAAAGCCATGTTTTTTAACAGTAGCGAAAATGCCTATAAAGTTTTAGAAATTGATAAAAGTGCTACCAATGATGATATTAAAAAAGCCTATAGAAAAATGGCTAAAAAGTACCATCCAGATAAGGTAATTCACCTAGGGAAAGCGCATCAACAAGGTGCCGAAGAAAAGTTTAGGCAAGTACAAAATGCCTATGAACAATTGCAGAAAGAACGAGGGTTTTAAAAATTAAAATCAATTGTGGTTTGGTCTTTTTCAACCTTCAACGCTATAGTTCTTCCTAAAATTAAGGCTCTATTATCCTTTTCGTGACCTGCGGGCATATTAAATGCTACAGGAAAATGATAATCAGATAAGGCATCTAAAATAAGTTTTTCAATAGATGTTCCCCAAAGGGTTGTGTTTTTTCTAAGTTTTGTCATATCACCTATAATAACGCCTTTGCAATTATTAAAATAACCAGCTCGTTTAAGGCTTTGCAGCATACGGTCTATATGATATTTATATTCGCCTATTTCTTCAATAAATAATATTTTTCCCGATACATCTATACTAGACTCAGATCCTAACATAGTTTGTAGCATAGTTAAATTACCACCAACTAATTGCCCTGAAGCACGTCCTTCTTTATTATACTTTGATCCTTTTAGAGTATAATTTAAAGGGTTTCCAAAAAGGGCATCTTTACATGTTTTAATGGTTTCATCTATTGTATCAAAATCATCTTTTAGGCTTGTACACATCATGGCATGAAGACTTTCTACCTCATGGTTGTGAATGTGGTTGTGAAGTGCTGTTATATCAGAATAGCCAATAATCCATTTTGGGTTTTCTTTAAACTTAGAAAAATTTAATTTATCTAAAATTCTAACCGTTCCATAACCGCCACGAGCACACCAAATGGCCTTAATTGTTGGGTTATCAAGTGCCTTTTGAAAATCGTCACAGCGTTCATCATCTGTACCTGCAAAATGATTAGCTTGATTAAAAATATGTTTGCCAACAACCACATGCAATCCCCAACTAGTCAATAAATTTTTAGCTTTGTCAATTTCTTGAGTTTTATTTTTTAAAATCCCCGATGGCGCTACAATAGCAACCGTGTCGCCTGTTTTTAAGTATGGAGGTTGTTGTAAGGTCATAGTTTGATTTGTATAGTGGGTGTTTTGGGCTAAAATAGTATTTTTTAGGCTCAATAAAACAACAGCAAATAAGCTTAAATAGAGAAGTGGTTTTGGCATAAGGTAAAAATACAATTTTTTTCTAATTGGTCATCTAATTGATTACTTTTGTGCTTTTAGTAACAAAATAGTATTACATAGTGCTTGGTAACAAGATACTGTATAATTAAAATAACATATGAATAAGCCAAAACGATATACCATTACAACTGCCCTTCCTTATACAAACGGACCTATTCATATTGGGCATTTGGCTGGGGTTTATGTTCCTGCCGATATTTATGCACGTTATTTACGGCTAACAGGAAATGATGTTATTTTAATTGGCGGTAGTGATGAGCATGGTGTTCCTATAACCATTAAAGCAAAAAACGAAGCTACCACACCTCAAGCTATAGTTGATAAATACCATGCTATAATTAAAAAATCGTTTGAAGATTTTGGAATTTCATACGATAATTACTCACGCACATCGGCAGCAATTCACCATGAAACAGCTTCTCAATTCTTTAAAACCTTAAATGAAAAGGGAGCGTTTATTGAAGAAACTACAGAGCAACTTTTTGATGAAGAAGCCAATCAGTTTTTGGCAGATAGATTTGTAACAGGAACTTGCCCTAAATGTGGTAGTGAAGATGCTTATGGCGATCAATGTGAAAAGTGTGGCACTAGCCTAAATGCCATAGATTTGATAAATCCAAAATCGGCATTAACAGGTAATATACCAACTTTAAAAGCAACCAAACATTGGTTTTTACCACTTGATAAATATGAAGCTTTTTTAAAAGAATGGATTTTAGAAGGACACAAAAAAGATTGGAAACCCAATGTATATGGACAAGTAAAATCATGGATAGATGATGGGTTACGCCCTCGTGCAGTAACACGCGATTTAGATTGGGGCATTCCCGTTCCAGCAAAAGATGCCGATGGCAAAGTGCTTTACGTTTGGTTTGATGCACCTATTGGTTACATTTCTTCAACCAAAGAATGGGCATTACAACATGGAACAGATTGGGAACTCTACTGGAAAGATAAAGACACCAAATTGGTTCACTTTATAGGTAAGGATAATATTGTTTTTCACTGCGTTATTTTTCCATCTATGCTACAAGCTGAAGGCAGTTATATTTTACCAGATAATGTACCAGCAAACGAGTTTTTAAATTTAGAAGGCAATAAACTATCAACCTCAAAAAATTGGGCAGTTTGGTTGCCAGACTACTTACAAGAATTTCCAAACCAACAAGATGTGTTGCGCTATGTTTTAAACGCAAATGCACCAGAAACAAAAGATAATGACTTTACTTGGAAAGAATTTCAAGCAAGAAATAATAACGAGTTGGTTGCCATTTTTGGAAACTTCATTAATCGTGTTTTGGTATTAACAGACAAATATTTTGATAAGATTGTGCCAAATCCTTCACAGTTCACACAAGTTGACCAAGAAACACTAGCTAGTGTGAAAGCCTACCCAGAGGTTATTGCTAGCTCTATAGAGCGGTATCGTTTTAGAGAAGCAGGACAAGAACTCATGAATTTAGCTAGATTAGGAAACAAATACTTAGCAGATGCAGAACCTTGGAAGCTAATAAAAGAAGATGAAGCACGCACAAAAACCATTCTATTTGTTGCCTTACAAATAGCGAGTGCTTTGGCAATTTTAAGCGAGCCTTTTTTGCCATTTACCTCTAAAAAGCTCAAAAATATGCTTTGCTTCTCTGAGCTTAAAAATGCCGCAACTTGGAATGATATAAAAACACATGAGGTGTTATTACCAACACAACATCAAATAGGAAAGGCAGAATTGTTGTTTTCTAAAATAGAAGACGAAACTATACAAGCTCAATTAGACAAGCTTGAGGCTAGTAAAAAAACTAATGAAAGAGCAAACAACAAGCTTGAACCTCAAAAAAAACCGATTACGTTTGATGATTTTACCAAGTTAGACATTAGGGTTGGAACCATTACTGATGCTGAAAAAATACCAAAAACTAAAAAGCTTTTAAAGCTTCAAGTTGATACAGGAATAGATACCAGAACAATAGTTTCTGGAATAGCTGAAAGTTTTACAGCAGAAGAAATTATTGGAAAAAAAGTAACGGTTTTAGTTAACTTAGAACCACGAACCTTACAAAATGTTGAAAGCCAAGGAATGATTTTAATGACGAAAAGCACAGATGGTAAATTGGTGTTTGTTAACCCCGATACCTTGAATGTTGAAAACGGCTTGCCAATAAGTTAATAAGTTTATTTTATCTTCATTAACCAAGAACGCATATCGGTATCGTGTTTAATAATTTCACGTAAACGGGTTATTGCCACCCGTTCTTGTTGCATAGAATCTCTGTGTCTAATAGTTACTGTGTTATCTTTTAAGGTATCGTGATCTACGGTAATACAAAAGGGTGTTCCGTTTGCATCTTGTCTTCTGTAACGGCGTCCAACAGCATCTTTTTCATCATAGTCAACATTAAAATCCCATTTTAGGTCTTCTACAATTTGCTTGGCAATTTCTGGCAAACCATCTTTTTTTACCAGAGGTAAAATAGTGGCTTTTATTGGTGCTAAAACACTAGGTAATTTTAAAACTGTTCTAGTTGTGCCATTTTCTAGTTCTTCTTCTTGTAGCGAATTAGAAAACACCGCTAAAAACATACGGTCTAAACCAATAGAAGTTTCTAGAACATAGGGTACGTAGTTTTTGTTTTCTTCTGGGTCAAAATATTGTAATTTTTTTCCTGAGTATTTTTCATGTTGGCTCAAATCAAAGTCTGTTCTAGAATGAATGCCTTCTAATTCTTTAAATCCAAAAGGAAATTTAAATTCTATATCGGCAGCAGCATCGGCATAATGGGCTAGTTTTTCGTGGTCGTGAAAGCGGTAATTATCGTTGCCCATACCGAGGCTTAAATGCCATTTTAAGCGGGTTTCTTTCCAGTGTTCATACCATTGTTTTTGGGTTCCTGGTTTGATAAAAAATTGCATTTCCATTTGTTCAAACTCGCGCATTCTAAAAATAAATTGTCTTGCTACAATTTCGTTTCTAAAGGCTTTTCCGGTTTGTGCTATACCAAAGGGAATTTTTAATCGGCTTGTTTTTTGTACATTTAGGAAGTTAACAAAAATACCTTGTGCTGTTTCTGGTCGTAAATACAAATCCATGGCATTTTCTGCAGAGGCACCTAATTTGGTTCCAAACATTAAGTTAAATTGCTTAACGTCTGTCCAGTTTTTACTTCCGGTTAGTGGGTCTGCTATTTCAAGTTCTTCAATAAGTGCTTTTACATCTGCCAAATCTTCGTTTTCTAAAGATTTTGCCATGCGTGAGAGTGTGGTGTTTATTTTTTCTTGATAGCCTAAAACTCTTGGGTTTGTGCTTATAAATTCGGGTTTGTTAAAAGCGTTACCAAAACGGGTTTGAGCTTTGGCGATTTCTTTTTCAATTTTTGCTTCTATTTTGGCACAATAATCTTCAATGAGAACATCAGCTCTATATCGTTTTTTGGAGTCTTTATTGTCTATTAATGGGTCGTTAAAAGCATCAACATGTCCTGAGGCTTTCCAGGTGGTTGGGTGCATAAAAATGGCGGCATCTATGCCTACTATATTGTCATTCATTTGCACCATGGCTTTCCACCAGTAGTCGCGTATATTTTTTTTAAGTTCTGCTCCGTTTTGGGCATAATCATAAACAGCACTTAAACCGTCGTATATTTCGCTGCTTTGAAACACATATCCATACTCTTTGGCATGTGATATTACTTTTTTGAATTGATCGTCGTTGTTTGCCATGTTGCAAAAATAAAAAACCGCCCGAAACTTATCGCTTTTTTATTATAAATATGTTTTGATTTTGTTTGTTATACCATAGCTTAGCTTTTTTGCGTTAGGGATTGTAGAGAAAATCCTTTTTTAAGCAAGGTCTTAAAAAAGATTGTAACGAAAAGCCCGACCCGTCAGGGTAACGCCCTAATTGTATATGTTTAAGTCTGTATTAAACTTGTTTTTTCCGAAGGTATGCTATGCGTGCTTTGATATATTGGTTGCTAATGAAGATACTATTTGTGTTGGTTGTAGAAATGATTTGCCTGTTACTAATTTTCATTTTAATGGCAATGAGCGTGTTGCTAAAGTGCTTTATGGGCGTGCTAAAATTGAAAATGGAACGGCGCTTTTTTGGTTTGAAAAACACAGTATTGTACAAACGCTTATTCATGGTTTGAAGTATAAAGGCTATGAGCATATTGGGTTTGTTTTAGGGAATTGGCTTGGTAGTGAGTTAACAACTATTGAAGCTTATAAGGATATAGATTTGGTTATACCGGTGCCACTTCATAAGAAAAAATTAAAACGAAGAGGTTATAATCAAGTGGCTAAGTTTGGGCAACAAATAGCTCGTGCTTTAGAAATTGAGTATAGTGAAGCGGTGCTTATTAAAACAAAAGATACCAAATCGCAAACAACTAAAAGCAGAAGTATGCGGTGGCAAAATAATGAAACTATTTTTGCTATTTTAAATCCTGAGCTTATTGAGAACAAACATATTTTGTTGGTTGATGATATGATTACTACAGGTGCTACACTAGAGGCTTGTATTCTGGTTTTAAATCAAGCCAAAAACATAAAAATAAGTGTTGCTACTATGGCAATAGCAGTTTGAAATGCCTATTATATCTTTAAAATTATGTAGGTTTGTATAAATTTTAAATGGTTGATGAATAAGATACTTTTAAATGGTTTTTTGGTGCTAATAATTTGTGCGGTTTTTATAAATTGTGCTAATAGAGGCAACCCAGACGGTGGTCCAAAAGATGAAACGCCACCGGTTATTATAAAATCGGAGCCAGAGAATTTTTCTACCCATTTTAAGGGTGACGAAATACGTATTTATTTTGATGAGTATATAAAAATAAAAGATATACAAAAGCAACTCATTATTTCCCCACCTTTAAAACACCAACCCAATATTAAACCACTTGGCGGCGCTAGTAAATATATTTCTATTAAAATTTTTGACACGCTACAACCCAATACTACATATGCGTTTAATTTTGGTAATAGCATAACCGATAATAACGAAGGCAACCCCTATCCGTTTTACCGATATGTTTTATCAACAGGTAGTTATATAGATTCGCTAACTGTAACAGGAAATATTGTTGATGCTATTAAAAAACAACCCGAAACATTTGTTAATGTAGTATTGTATGAGGTTGATTCTACCTTTACAGATTCTATTGTTTACAAAGAAACACCCAAATATATTACTAATACCTTAGATAGTTTAACCACTTTTTCTATAGAAAATATTAAAGCGGGTAAGTATATGTTATTGGCTTTAAAAGATGCTAATGGCGATAATAAATTTCAACAAAAAACAGATCAAATAGCTTTTTATAAAAGTTTTATAAGCGTTCCAACAGATTCGGTTTATACATTAAAATTGTTTTCTGAAGAACTTGATTTTAACCCTACAAGACCAAAACTTATATCAGGTGAAAAAATAGCTTTTGGTTATGAAGGCGATTATAAAAATATGGCTATAAAAATGCGTTCTGAAACGCCAGAAGATTTTAAGTATCGCATTACCAAAGACCAAAAAACAGATACGCTGTATTATTGGTATAAACCCCGATTAGAAGTAGATTCGCTTCTTTTTAAGGTGTCTCATACTAACTTAGAAAAAGATTTTACTGTTAGAATAAGTGAACAAAAAAGAGATTCATTAGAGATAAGTAGCTCACCATCTGGAACTATACAGTTTGATGAAGATTTTAAAATTTTCGCCAAAACACCTTTTGTTAGTTTTGATGCATCTAAAGTTATTTTATTGGATAAAGATTCATTAAAAATAAACTTTACATCTACTTTTGATAGTCTTACCAATACCTATGCTTTAAAGTTTAATAAAACCGAAGATAATAAGTATAACATTCAAATATTACCCGAAGCATTTACTGATTTTTTTGATGCTAAAAACGATACTATAAAAGTTCAATTTAACACCAAAAGAAGTTCCGATTATACAGATTTAAGGATTATTTTACAGAATGCCACTTTACCACTTATTGTGCAACTTATTGACTCTAAAGAAACGGTTCATTATGAGTTATATACAACCAATGAAAATAGTGTTGATTTTTACAATATTAAGCCCGGTAAATACAGTATAAGAACTATTTTTGATGCTAACGGTAATGGCAAATATGACACAGGCAGTTATTTAAAAAAGAGGCAACCAGAACGCGTAGTCAATTTTGAAATAGATGATGATTTAAGAGCCGATTGGGATATGGTTCAAACCATTATTTTTAAGTAATAGTAAAGGTATCTCTATCATCTAAAAATTTAAACTTGTTTCTATATGATTCAATAGATGCTTTATCGAGTGTTATTACTGCTGTTTTTTCTTGGTTTGCTTTTATGGTAGTTAGGGTGTTTCCTAAAGCATCATAACCCGCAGAATACCCAGAATAGTGGCTGTTTAACCCATCTATTCCTATTCTATTAACACCAATACAATAGCTCATGTTTTCTATGGCACGGGCTTTTAATAAAATAGTCCAAGCCGAAATTCTGGGTTTTGGCCAGTTGGCAACATATAATAAGAGATCATAATTGGCTATATTTCTAGCCCAAACAGGAAAACGTAAATCATAACAAATGAGCGGGCAAATTTTCCAGCCTTTATAGTTAATAATAACCTTTTCGGTTCCTGCTGTATAGACTTTGTTTTCGCCAGCAAGTGTGAATGTATGTCGTTTATCATATTTTGAAATATAACCTGAGGGTTCAACAAACAATAGCCTGTTAAAAAAATGCTTTCCTTCTTTAATAGCGAGGCTTCCAACAATAACCGCATTGGTGTTTTTTGCCATTTCTTGCATCCAAACCACAGAATCTCCCTGCATAGTTTCGGCTACTTTTTTGGCATTCATTGTAAAGCCAGTTGTAAACATTTCAGGAAGTACAATAATATCAACCTCTTTAGAAATAGCCCGTATTTTTTTGGTGAAATGCAGGCGGTTTTCTTTAGGGTTTTCCCAAGTCAAATGGGTTTGTATTAAAGCTATTTTTAATTGGTTGTGCATGTTTTAAAGTTACAAATTTTATGTGGAATTTTAAAATCTAGTAAGCATTAAATCGGTTACTTATTTTTAACGTTTGGTGTTATTATAATAGCAGCAAGTTGCAGCCTCTAATATCAGAATCATCAAAACGACCCAAAACTTCAAAAGAGCCATCATTATACACCTTCCCTAGGTCTTGTGTAGCTATAAAGGAACAAGAATTTATATTGGCTAAATCAATAATATTAATACCGCCAGTTTGGTTGTGTTGTTGAATGCTTAAGGCATCTTCTGTATCGCGAGTTAAAACTCTCATCCAAGGAGGGCAATTAAAAAGACCTTTTTCTTTTGAGTATGCTTGACTTAAAAGCTCGGTCATGCCATATTCGCTATGTATAGTATGAACTCCAAACCCTGCTTTTAGTTTTTCATGAAGCTCTGTTCTTATTAGTTCTTTTCTGCGACCTTTCATACCACCAGTTTCCATAATAAGGGTGTTTTTTAACTGAAATTTGTAGGTTTCAACCACATCTAGCAATGCAAACGAAACCCCAATTAACAATACTTTTTTTCCAGCTTTATCTAAGTTAATTAGGGTGTTTTTTAATTCAGAAAAAGCGTTTAAATAAAAACCACTTTCGCTATGTTTTGAGTTTTTTATTAAGGTATTTACCATGTAAATTAAAGAAGAGTCTTGACGTTCTAGATAAGAAGGTAACAATCCTAAAATAACATAGTCTTGAACGTGTCCGTAAAATTGTTCAAACCCTTTTGTAAAGCTTTCTATGTATAAATCTATATTGGTAATATGATGTTTGCTGGTAGAGCTTCCGGTAGTTCCAGAACTCACAAAGGTTGTTTCTATGGGGCTTTTTGTGCTTAAAACACTATGGCTTTTAAAAAATTGAATGGGTAAAAACGGAATATCACTAATAGTTTTTACAGCACTAGGATGTTTGTACAGTAAATCGCAAAACGACCTATAAACCCTATTGTTTTCAAACTGAAATTTAAAAACCTGTAAAGCTATATTTTCAAATTCAGAAGGGGTTTTAATATTAAAAATGGCACGAAGGTTTGTCATTAGTTTAAAAAAGCAAAAGTACTAAAATAAAAAAGCGCTGCCATAAGCAACGCTTTTTTATGAATAGGCTTTTTTATGTTTATTGTATTACCAATTTTTTAGTAACGCTAGCACCATCTTGAGACATTTTCATAATATACATGCCTGTTTTTAAATGCGAAACATCTAGGGTGTTGTTTTTTACAGTGTTTTTTAATACGCGTTTTCCTAAAATATCAAACACCGTTACCTCTATTTTTGAATTATTTCTGCTATCTATAGATACATAACCTAATGAGGTTGGGTTGGGGTATATGTTAAAGGTTTCTATTTTACTGGTTGCAGTAGATAAAGTAAAATCATTTGTAGCACCCGGAGTACCCTTATCACCATCTCCATAAGTTGTTATTGCAGCTCCCCAGTTTGTTGCACTATCATTGCTGGTTGCATTTAAAGTTGTTACAGACAACTCCATAGAAACTCCAGAAGCAAATGGAAAACTACCATCCCAAATTACTTGGTCTATCATGGTGCCAGCACATTCTAAAATCAGACCATCTGTACCACTATTACCTAGAGAGATATCATTGGCATAGGTATAATTTAAAGTTACACCGCCATTGGGTGTAGCTGCATTTCCAAGAACAATATAACTATTTGCTGCAATAACTAAAGAAGACCCAATAGTATGTGTTTCTGAAGCTGAAGCATCATCTTTAATTATCCACCCTTGAATATCTATAGAAGCTGTGGTTGTGTTGTATAATTCAATATACTCCCCAGCTGGGTCTGAGTTTTGACTTGGGTTTGGCATAATTTCTGTCATGATAATATCTCCAGCATTTGCACAAACAGGTGTGAAACAAATAGGGCTAGTAATATCTCTAGATATATCACAGCTACTATTACTCGCATCGCCAGTTACCGTAACGGTAAAATTAGTGCCTTCGTTAACACCAGAAACAGTAATTGTTCCCGACGCAACAGAACTCGGGTCATCACCACCAACAGTTCCTACACCACCAGTATTAATAGTATAAGTAGTACCACCACCACCTGTAAAAGCTATAGATGTTGTGTATGTATCTACAGCTGCTGTTTCAGCATCACAAGCTTCAGTTATAGTACCTAGGATTAAATCGCAAGGAAATAAAACCTCAAAAGTTACGGTTTCAGAATCTAAAACTGATGAGCCAGAATCTACCAACTCTACCAATACAGTATAACTTTGCCCATTTGCGGTTGTAATAGAAAACGGACTTGTAACATTTAAATTGGGTGTACCATTAACCGTAATGTTAACCTGATCACCTGCAGTTGTGTTACCGGTATTAAATTCAACATCCACAGAGGTAGTTCCAGATGGAAAAACAGCCATATCTGACGGTGCGGTTACCTGAACAAAAGGGGTGCTTGCAAAAGCAGTAAGCACTAAATTTCTCAATCTTACTCCTTTGTTGCTGGCACCATTGTTGGAAATTCTTATTTGTACTTGGCTGGTAACACTATTTAAGGTTATTGTTCCTCCAGCTATATAAGTTGAACTTGTTGGTGTTGCAGTTACTTCTGTTTGAGTGAATGTACTACCACCATCAAAAGAAATTTCAATTTTAGCTGGATTGTTTGTTCCAGAACCAAAAGTGGCAACATCAATATCAAAAGTAGCAGAGCCATATGAAGATAAATCGATTACATTAGTTGTAATTACATCGTAATTTGTTCCATCAGTTTCAACCAAATAGTAACTACTTCGGTCAATATCGTTTGAAGCAATAGCGTTATTTGATGTCCATCCAGTAGGGAATGCACCACCACCTGCAACATTAAATATTTGGGTTTGTCCAAAAGAAACACTACCAACTATTAATGTTATAGCTATTAAAAAATAAAGTTTTTTCATAGTAAAAAATGAATTTAAGGTTAGATTATAAAGGTACTATTATTTTTAAATTAAAGCTAAAAAAAACAGCTGTTTAGCTGTTTTTTAACGATAAAAAAACAATTTCTTTACTTTATCACTAATTTTCTAGTTTCGCTAAGGTTATTTTGGGTAATTTTTAAAATATAAACCCCTTTGCTTAAGTTAGAAATATTTAATTCGTTGTTTGTTAAAGCAACCGAAAACAAGTGTTTTCCTAAAACAGTATATAAGGTCACCTTTTTTTTAGAATCATATTTAGAGGTGATATAAATATAGCCCTTATTACTGCTAACAGGGTTTGGATAAATAGATAAACCCGCAATATTTGCTTGGTTTTCAAGCTCGAAAGTAGTATTTTGGGCAAGGCTATTTAACGTGGTAAAAAACACCAAGACAACCAGAAAAACATAAAGAAAATGATTTTTCATGAGCTATGATTAACAGGGTAAAATTAATAAATAGCATCCAAAATGATGCCAAAAAAGTGTTAAAGGTTTAAAGGTTTGCTTAAAGGTTAAAAATGCGTGTCTAGTTTGTTACCTTAATGTTATTAATTATATTATTTTAATAAAATTAGCTTATAAGTTTTTATATTTACTACCATTAACTAGCCAAACAAAATGATGAAAAAAAAAGATATTAAAATATTATTAGTTGATGATGAACCCGATATTTTAGAAATAGTTGGATATAACTTGCAAGCAGAAGGCTATCAGGTTATTACAGCTCAAAACGGTATAGAAGGGGTTAAAAAAGCCAAAAAAGAACTACCACATTTAATTATTTTGGATGTAATGATGCCAGAAATGGATGGTATTGAAGCTTGTGAAACCATAAGAAAAAACCCAGATTTAAAAAACACTATCATAACCTTTTTAACAGCTCGTGGTGAAGATTACTCACAAGTTGCCGGTTTTGATGCAGGTGCCGATGACTATATCACAAAACCCATAAAACCCAAAGTTTTAGTAAGTAAAGTAAAAGCCCTTTTACGACGATTTAAAGAAGACGACGTTGCCAACACCGTAGAAATAGGCAGTTTGGTAATTAATAGAGACGAGTATAAAATCACCTCAAAAGGAAACGAAATTATTTTACCAAGAAAAGAATTTGAATTACTATCTTTACTTGCTTCAAAACCAGGAAAAGTTTTTAAACGAGATGAAATTTTAGATACGGTTTGGGGTAACGAAGTGGTTGTAGGCGGCAGAACAATAGATGTTCATATTAGAAAACTTCGTGAAAAATTGGGAGATAAGTGTTTTAAAACAATAAAAGGTGTTGGCTATAAGTTTGTAGATTAATGCAAGCAAAATTTAAAAAATCATATCGGTTCGCAACAAAAACCGCACTTTATATAACCTTGTATTTAACACTCTTAATGAGTGTTTTTTTATACATTTTATATGAATTTAAGTGGTTGCATATACTTGTAATAGCAGGTAGTGTTTATGTTTTTTCTTTTTTTTCAATTCAATTTAGGGTAGAACGATTTATTTACAAACGCAT
>JALRJA010000304.1 GCA_023255235.1 Flaviramulus sp. | reverse complement strand
TAATTTCGCCAATTTCATCAATAGTTATTTCATGAGTTCCAGAAACAATAAGTAGCAATACATTTTTAGCTCCAGTTATTTTATTATCATTTAATAACGGAGAATCTAGTGCTTTTTGAATAGCATCTTGAGCACGGTTTTTACCTGATGCTAAAGACGATCCCATAATAGCTGTACCACTATTACTTAAAACGGTTTTGGCATCACGAAGGTCGATATTTTGAGTGTAATGGTGAGTAATTACCTCGGCTATTCCACGAGCAGCGGTTGATAGCACCTCATCTGCCTTTGAGAAACCGGCTTTAAAGCCCAGATTACCATATACCTCACGTAGTTTATTGTTGTTTATAACTATTAAAGAATCAACAACTTCTCTTAATTTTTCTATTCCTTTTTGAGATTGTTCAATTCGCATTTTACCTTCAAAGAGAAACGGTGTTGTAACAATTCCTACTGTTAAAATATCTAAATCTTTAGCCATTTTAGCAATAATAGGTGCAGCTCCTGTGCCTGTTCCGCCACCCATTCCTGCGGTAATAAATACCATTTTGGTATTAGAATCTAGCATTTGAGAAATGTCGTCAAAACTTTCAACAGCCGATTGTTCTCCAATATCAGGATTGGCTCCCGCACCTAAACCTTCGGTTAGGTTAAGTCCTAATTGAATTTTGTTAGGCACGCCGCTATTTTGAAGGGCTTGTGCATCTGTATTACAAATATAAAAATCTACCCCTTTGATGCCTTGTTGAAACATGTGGTTAATGGCATTGCTACCACCGCCACCAACGCCTATAACTTTAATAACGTTTGACTGGTTTTTAGGTAAATCAAATGCGATGCTTTGGAATTCTTTTTTGCTACTCATGATTCTATTTTACTGGAATGTTACACTCTATATATTTAAGTTTAATAACTAAATTATTCGGCGTTATCTAAAAAATCTTTAACGCGTTCTGTTAATTTATCAAGAAAAGACCGTCTTTCTTTAAGCGGTTTTTGGGTTTCTTCCGCTTTTAATTCTGGCTGTTCTTTTTCTGTTTCGGTTTCTTTTTTTAGTTCGGCTTTTTTTCTTTCGTGGCGTTTTAAACCATCTAAAACCAAACCAACTGCTGTTGCAAATAGTGGGCTTGTTACATCATCATCACTATCGCCGGCTAAGTGTTCATTTGGATACCCAATTCTAGTATCCATGCCTGTGATGTATTCTACTAATTGTTTTAAATGTTTTAATTGACTGCCTCCTCCTGTTAGAACAATACCTGCAATGAGCTTTTTCTTTTGTTCTTCGTGACCATAATTTTTAATTTCTACATATACTTGCTCTATAATTTCAACTATTCGGGCATGAATTATTTTTGATAGATTTTTTAGTGTGATTTCTTTTGGTTCTCTACCTCTTAACCCCGGAATAGAGACAATCTCATTGTCTTTATTTTCACCTGGCCATGCAGAGCCAAACTTTATTTTTAAAAGTTCGGCTTGTTTTTCAATGATAGAACAGCCTTCTTTTATATCTTCTGTAATAACATTGCCTCCAAAAGGAATAACAGCTGTATGACGAATGATGCCATCTCTAAAAATGGCTAAATCTGTTGTGCCACCACCAATATCTATTAAGGCAACTCCGGCTTCTTTTTCTTCTTGACTTAAAACCGCATTTGCTGATGCCAAAGGCTCTAATGTGATACCGTCTAGGTTTAATCCTGAACTTTGAACACATCGCCCAATATTTCTAATAGATGAGACTTGCCCAACTACTACATGAAAGTTTGCTTCTAGCCTACCGCCATACATGCCAATGGGTTCTTTTATTTCTGCTTGTCCATCAACTTTATATTCTTGTGGTAGTACATGAATAATTTCTTCGCCTGGTAGCATGACTAATTTGTGAACTTGATTTATTAGCCTGTCTATATCATCATCATTGATAACTGTTTCAGAGTTAGAGCGTGTTATATAATCGCTATGTTGTAAACTTCTAATATGTTGCCCTGCAATACCTACTGTAACTTCTTGAATTTTAATTTCGGCGGCGGCTTCAGCTTCTTGAACTGCTTGTTGTATAGATTGAATTGTTTGGGTGATATTGTTTACCACACCACGATGCACTCCTAAACTTTTTGATTTGCCAATTCCTAAAATTTCAACTTTGCCGTATTCATTTTTACGACCAATCATAGCCACAATTTTTGTGGTTCCTATGTCTAATCCTACTGCTAAATTATGCTCCATGGTTTATGTTTTGGTACATATTACTTGGTTTTCAAACTGTAAATTAACTTTACTATAGCTGTTAAGTGTTTTCTCTTTTGAGCTTATTTTGTAAAATGCTTTTAAGTTATTAATCTTTTTATCTAAAAATTTGATGCTTCCTAATTGAACTAAAAAGTTGCATTCTCTTAATTTTAAAAAAAGTGCCCTATTAATATCTTGGTGAATCTCTATGACATGCTTTTTTAAAAAGGGATCTTCATTAATTTTTTTGGCTAATGTATATGCGTTCTTCAAATTATTTTTCTCTATATAACCTGTAACTAAAGGCACTCTTGCTGAATAATTATTTGATAATGGCATATAAAAGCCTTGATCATCAATGTAATATGACGCATTTGTACTTACCCTGGCTAAAGGTGTTTTTTGTTCAATTTTTGCGTGAAGTGTTCCGTTTATTGTTAGGTAAACTTCAGCATTTTTTATCAATGAATTAGATTTGAGAACGTTTTCTAATAGATTCAAATCTAAAGTTTCTTTGTATATATTTTTAATGGTTGGGTAATTTTGTATTAACAATTTACTAACAGTTTCATTGCTTACAAATAGATGAGATTCTCCTGTAAATTTAACATGAGGTTTTGATATGTCGCGCTTGGCATTTCTATTTGATGCAAAGGCATACAAAAAGACTACTAAGCCTAGTAAAAACATCATTTTTATGTAATTCCAATTAACTCGCAATGCTAAATTCTTTTTTAATATGTTTTACTTCATCACTTATATCACCTGCACCAATAGTTAATATTATTTGTGCATCACTTTTTCGTATTTGAGATACTAATTCTTTTTTATTTACTAATTTTTTATTTTTATTATTTACTTTTTCTAATAACCACTTAGATGTTATACCTTTTATTGGTAACTCTCTAGCAGGATAAATATCTAGTAAAAAAACCTCGTCAAACTGTGATAAACTTTTTGCAAAATCATCACCAAAATCGCGGGTTCTAGTATATAAATGTGGCTGGAAAATGGCTAACACTTTTTTGTTAGGATACAGTTCTCTAATAGCCTGATATACAGCATTAATTTCTTCTGGATGATGTGCATAATCATCAATAAAGACTAAATTTTCTGTTTTAATATGATAGGTAAATCTGCGTTTAACCCCTTTATAAGTTGCTAGTGCTTTGGCAAGCTCTTTATAATCACACCCATATTCTAAAGACATAGCTAATGCTATTAATGCGTTTAATAGATTGTGCCTGCCTGGCAGGCTAAATTTTAAATTTTTATATACTGCATTTGGTGTTTTAACATTAAAAACATAAACGCCATTTTCTATTTTTATATCTTGAATGGTGTAATATGAATTATCTTCAATACCGTAGGTAATACCGTTAATTGGCAAACCGTTTTTAACAAATAATGTTCCATTTGATACTACTTTTTTTGAAAATGCTTCAAATGAATTGATTAACTGAGATTCATTACCATAAATGTCTAGGTGATCTGCATCCATAGATGTTATGCAGGCTATGTTTGGTGTTAATGTTAAAAATGACCTATCAAATTCATCAGCTTCAACAACCGATACCTCTGTGCCATTTAGTATTAAATTGGAATTGTAGTTTTCACTAATTCCTCCCAAAAAAGCAGTTACAGGAACATTACATTGGTTCATTAAATGAGCAAGAATACTCGTGGTAGTTGTTTTCCCATGTGTTCCAGCTACCGCCAAACAAAACGTATTTTTAGTAATTAATCCTAAAACTTGTGAGCGTTTTAAAACTTGAAAATGGTTGTTCTTAAAATAGCTTAATTGCAACTGGTTTTCTGGAACTGCAGGCGTGTAAACAATTAAGGTGTTTTTTGGGTTTAAAAACACGCTATCTATATTAGAAATAGAATCTTGATAATGAATATTAATCCCTAAATTTTCTAAATCAGTAGTTATATCTGTTTGAGTTTTATCATACCCTGCTACTTGTTTTTGATTACTATGAAAATATCTAACAAGTGCACTCATGCCTATTCCGCCAATGCCAATAAAATAAATATTATGTATGCTATTTAAATTCATTATTACGCTTTTAGAAGTTTTTCAACTTCATCAACAATATCTTTTGTTGCATTTTCTAATGCTAGTTTTTTTATATTAACAGCTAATTCATTTTGTTTTTCTGCCGATGCTATAAGCTGAGAGAACTTGTTTTCAAAATCGGCATCTAAATCTTCTTCTTTAATAATTATTGCTGCACCTTTTTCTACAATGGCCATAGTATTTTTAGTTTGGTGGTCTTCGGCAACGTTAGGAGACGGAATAAAAATTACTGGTTTTCCAACAATGCAAAGCTCTGATACCGAACTAGCTCCTGCTCTTGAGATAATAACATTTGCAGCAGCATAGGCAAAATCCATATTGTATAAAAACTCATGCACTTGTATGTTTTTTGTATTGCTGTAAATTTTATATTGCTGATAATACAACTTGCCACATTGCCAAATAACTTGAATATTTTGAGTGTCAAAAAAATCAAGCTTTTTTTCAATTAATTCATTAATACGCCTAGCACCTAAACTGCCACCTATTACCAATAAGGTTTGCTTTTCTTGTTTTAAGTTGAAAAATTTTTGTGCCTCATCAGTTTTTGTTCGTATTTCTAGTAAGCCTTGTCGAACTGGATTTCCTGTTTTTATGATTTTATCCTTCGGAAAAAAACGTTCTAAACCATTGTATGCTACACATATTTTATTTACTTTTTTGGCTAACAGTTTGTTGGTAATACCTGGAAATGAATTTTGTTCTTGTATTAAACTTGGAATATTGTTTAAAGCCGCCATGTATAATAAAGGACCACTTGCAAAACCACCCGTACCTATGGCTATATTAGGTTTAAAAGACTTTATAATTTTATGAGCTTTCCAAAGGCTATGAATTACTTTTAAAGGAAATAACAGGTTTTTTATTGTTAGTTTTCGTTGCATACCTGAAATCCAAAGACCAATAATATCATATCCAGCTTGTGGTACTTTTTCCATTTCCATTCGGTCTTTTGCACCTACAAATAAAAATTGGGCTTCTGGAAAACGAGACTTTAACTCATTGGCAATAGCAATAGCAGGATAGATATGACCACCTGTTCCACCACCTGATAATATAATTTTTAATATTTTAGATTGAGTTTTCAAATTACAGTTACGTTTTTTGATTTACGAGTTACGATTTTTGATTTGCGATTTATTTCTATTTTAAATTTATGCTTCATTTTTCATTCGTAATTCTAAAAATCAAATAGTTTCAGATAAAATTTCTAATGGATTATCTTCACTTATTTCTTGTTCTTTTATTTCTTCTCGTTTGGCACTTACACTAAGTATTATACCTATGGCTAAACAAGTCATCCAAATAGAGGTGCCACCACTACTTATTAGTGGTAAGGTTTGACCTGTTACTGGAAATAACTCTACGGCTACAGCCATATTTATAAGAGCTTGAAACACAATTGGCAAGCCCACACCTAATACTAACAACTTGCCAAATATGGTATCTGACTTTTGTGCTACAATCACAATTCTAAATAATAACCACAAGTATAATATCATAATAACAAAACCGCCTATTAAGCCATATTCTTCAATGATAATAGCAAAAATAAAATCGGATGACGACTGTGGTAAAAAGTTTTTCTGTAAGCTTTTACCAGGACCTAAACCTTTTATACCGCCTGTGGCAATAGCAATTTTTGCTTTTTCAATTTGATAATCTGCTTCGGTATCTTCGGGGTTT
>JALRJA010000285.1 GCA_023255235.1 Flaviramulus sp. | reverse complement strand
TCAATTAAATATAGTAGGTTCTGTAAGTGATGAGGTTTTAAAAACCATTAGTAATTATAAGTTAACTAATTATTTAAATAATATAGGCTATGTTTCACATAGTGAAGCAATTAAGCATCAAAAAAAATCACAAATGTTATTACTTATTGAAATTGATTCAAAGGATACAGCATGCATTATTCCAGGAAAATTATTTGAGTATATGGTTTCTAATAGACCTATTATAGCACTAGGACCAAAAGATGCCGATGTTGAAAACATTATAAAAGAAACCAACACCGGAAACTACTTTTATTATGATGATTATAAATTACTAAAAACAGTAATTTTACAACATTATGAAGCGTATAAAAACAAGACTTTGCAAACATACCCTGTTGGCTTGCAAAAGTATCATAGAAAAGCACTAACCAAATCATTAACTAAATTACTGTAATGGGTATAGTTGTTTCACAATCATTTAAAAACCTTATTTCTACCTATTTAGGATTTATTATAGGAGCTATAAATATGCTGTTTTTATACACTAAATTTTTAAGTGATGAGTATTATGGAATGGTTGGCTATATGCTGTCTCTTGCTAATGTGATTATGCCTTTAATGGCATTTGGTGTTCATAATACCTTAGTGAAATTTTATTCAAGCTATAAAACAAGAGGGTCGTTAAATAGTTTTTTAACACTCATGTTATATTTACCTATGCTACTTGTTATTCCTATTAGCATACTTATATTTTATAGCCATGAAACTATAAGCTATTTTCTTTCAAGTAAGAACGCCATTATTAAAGATTATTTATGGCATACATTCCTTATTGCGTTTTCACTTGCTTATTTTGAGGTATTTTACGCTTGGTCTAAGGTACAAATGAAAACGGTTTTTGGAAACTTTATGAAAGAAGTGTTTCATAGAGTTGCGGCTATGTTATTATTAGTTTTGCTCAGTTTTAATGTAATAGATCTTAGTTTTTTTATGTGGGGATTGGTTATTAGTTACCTATTACGAATGCTTATTATGATGGGCAATGCCTTTATTATAAACCCACCTATTATAACATTTAAACGAGTAGCTAATTTAGGAAGTATTTTAAATTATTCGTTTTTGATAATTATTGCGGGTTCTATTGCCACAACGCTTTTAGACATAGACAAAGTAATGCTTGGGTTTTATATAGATATTAAACAAATTGCTTACTATAATGTAGCTATATATATTGCTACTGTAATTGCCGTACCTCAACGGGCTATGCATCAAATACTATTACCTGTTATTGCAAAATACTTAAATACCAACAATTATGATGCCTTGCAAATACTGTATAAAAAAAGCTCGTTAACCTTATTTATTGTGGCTGGGTTAATTTTTTTATTAATTGTGTTAAACATAAATCAACTTTATTTAATTATACCAAAACCATTTAGCGACGGGTTATTTGTTGTTTTCATTATAAGCCTTTCAAAACTCTATGATACGGTTTTAGGTAGTAATAACGCCATATTATTTAATAGTGATTATTATAAAATGGTATTGATTATGGGTTTTGTTTTGGTTGTTTTAATGCTAATTTTAAATATGGTATTTATACCTATGTATGGTATTAACGGAGCTGCTATAGCCACTTTTTTAGCCTTATTTATATACAACTCTATTAAGTTGTATTTTGTTTATTTAAAATTTAAAATAAAACCATTTACTATTAATACCTTAAAAATTTGTGGTGTTCTTTTGCTTAGCTTTTTGTTGTTCTATTTTTGGGACTTTCCGTTTACACCACTTATAAATATTATTTTAAAGTCGGTTTTAATCACCTTGTTTTATGTTTTTATTATATACAGGTATCATTTTTCTGAAGATATATCAATTGTTTTAAAGCAGTTTGTTTTATTTTTTAAAAAAACACCTTAAACAGAGATTAAACAACATATTATATTAGTTTTTGGTCGCTTTAAAAGTTAAAAAGAAGTTTAAGGTTGCGGTTTACAGGTTTTTTATGCGTTAATACTCTAATTTTTTTAAACCTTCAATACCAATAATATTAGTGAAAATAAGTCTATATCTTCAGAAATACGGTGATTATAACGTAATGCTAAATTTGTACAGCCTGCCAACGCAAATATATTTAAATTTGGTAGTTGTTGTAATTCCTTAATAGTTTGTAGGGGTGCAGGAGAAACTGCTTGCATTATTAATAGCGTAACGGTAGAACGTTTTAGTGAGGCATCTTTTACTCACTAATTCACATATTTGCTTTCTTTTT
>JALRJA010000263.1 GCA_023255235.1 Flaviramulus sp. | reverse complement strand
AGAGGTAATTTCTGTAAAGTAACTTAATAATTAATTTTAAGTTACCTAAAAAAACACCAATTAAAAATTGGCATCCTAAAAAAACCATCTTAAAAGATGGTTTTTTTATCATTACATCATAAAAAGAGGCTGAATATCAGCCTCTTTTTTTATGCCCAAAAACCTAGCAATACGGCATTTTAACTTGTTTCGGTTTTCTATTATTTCTGTGATATCTTAAAATTTAACTGTAATTTATTGTTTTATTAACTTTTTTTTAAGATGTTTGTAACGGACTAATTCAAATAATTATATAATGAAAACAACGTTTAGTGGAATACTAACGCTATTACTAGCGTTTGTCGTGCAAATTTCTTTTGCACAAGAAAAAACAGTTTCAGGTACAATAATAGATGATAGTGGGTTGCCACTTCCTGGAGCAACTATTTTAGTTAAAGGTAGTGCTTCTGGTACATCTTCAAATTTTGATGGCAAATATACCATTCAGGCAAACCAAGGCGCTACTTTGGTATTTAGCTTTGTTGGGTATACAACCGTTGAAGAAGTTGTAGGAAACTCAAACACAATTAATGTTAAACTAGAAGAAGATACTGCAACTTTAGATGAAGTGGTTATTGTGGCTTACGGCGCACAAACAAAACAATCTATAGTAGGTTCGGTAGGTGTTATCTCTGATGCGGTAATTGAAACACAACAAGTTACCTCACCTTTAAGAGCCCTGCAAGGAACCGTTCCTGGTGTTAATTTGTTAACAGCTGGTGGGCAACCAGGTAATAACCCTGAGATTAGAATTAGAGGTTTTGGTAGTTTAAACGCTTCACAATCTCCTCTAATTGTTTTAGACGGAGCCGCATTTAACGGAAACCTAAACACTATTAGCCAAGACCAAATAGAATCTATTTCGGTTTTAAAAGACGCTGCTTCTACTGCTTTATATGGGTCTAGAGGTGCCAATGGCGTTATTTTAATTACTACTAAAAAAGGTACGAGAAACATGGCTCCTAGTATAACTTTTAGATCTCAAATAGGACTTTCTAACCCAACAGTTGGTTTACATGACTTATTAAAAACTGAAGACTATTTGAAACTTAATTGGGAAGCTTTAAAAAACACAAACCAATATGAAAATGGTCAATCTGCTACTTTGGCTGCTCAAAACGCAACCAATGAATTAATTGATTACGTAGGTTATAACCCTTATAGTGTTGCCAATCCAATTGATACCAACGGAAACCTAGTTGCTGGTGCTAATTTACTTTGGCAAACAGACTGGGAAGAAGAACTTCTTAGAAAAGATGTTTTACGTGTTAATCATAACGTAAATCTTTCTGGTGGTGATGATAAATCAACCTATTTTATGTCTATAGACTACCTTAATGAGGAAGGTCCAGTAATTAGATCTAATTTTGAAAGAATTGCAACAAGACTCAACTTAGAGTCTCAAGTTAATGACTGGCTAAAAGTTGGTTTAAAAACAAGTTTCTCAAGATCAAATTCAGGTAACCCAGATCAAACTAGTGGTAGTGTACAACAAGTTATTTCATACATATATGGTGTTTCTGGCCTATACCCAATATATCTTAGAGATGCCAATGGTAGTCTAATTAGAGATAGCTCTGGCGGATTAATATTTGACACAGGTGATGGTGTAACCGCAGGACAACCTGTAAATAGCGTAAGAAATGCTTTTGGTGGTGAAAATGTTCTAGCTTCTATAACCTTAGGAGAAGAGAAACGTAAAAGAACCAATTTCTTAGGCAATGCTACCGCCGAAGTTAAACTTTTTGAAGGCCTTACTTTTAAAACCAATTTTAGCTACGAAAACTATTTGTTTGATTCTTTTAGCTTTAATGACGATTTAGTAGGTTTTGCAGCTGGTTTAGGTGGTAGAGTATCACAAAATAGAGATGTTACAACTACACTAAACGCTATACAGAGTCTTAATTATGTTAACGATTTTGGCAAACATAACCTTGGTGTTGATTTAATTACTGAAGCATATACCTTTAATTATGATTATTTAAGCTCTCAAGGTACTGGCTTTTTAGCCGGTGTTGAAGTACTAGACGGAAGTACCGTTCCTGAAAGTGTTGGTGGTAATATTAATATGGAAAGACTTAATAGTTACTTAGGTAGAGTTTCATATAATTTTGACGAAAAATACTTTGCCGAGTTTTCTGGTCGTAGAGATGGTTCTTCAAGGTTTAACTCTGCCGTAAGATGGGGTAATTTTTATGCTGCTGGAGCTAGCTGGATTGTTTCTAATGAAGCATTTTTAAGCGATAACAATACTATTAACTATTTAAAACTTAAGGGATCTTATGGTGAATTAGGAAACAACCAAGGAATTGGCTTCTTCCCATACCAATCAGTATTTTCATTAGGCTTCAACAATGAAGGTAATACAGGTGTTTTATTAAACGGTGTTGCTGACCCATTTATTTCATGGGAAAAAACAGCTACAACTAACATAGGTTTAGATTTTGAACTATTTAATGGTGCCCTTTCTGGTAGTGTAGAATACTTTAATAAAGAATCTATAGATTTAATATATGATAAACCACTTCCTTCTTCAACTGGTGTTGATAACATAACAACCAACATAGGAGCTCTTAAAAACTTTGGTTGGGAAGCATCTTTATCTTCAAACATAGTTAATACAAATGATTTTACTTGGACAGCTGGACTTAATTTTTCAATTATTGATAATGAAATAACAGAATTAACCCAAGATGAATTTGTAAACGGTTCAAAATTATGGAAGGTTGGAAACTCTATTTTTGACTTCTATATTCGTGAATGGGCTGGTGTAGATCCTGCTGATGGTAGAGGTATGTGGTTTATGGATGTTTTAGATTCTAATGGTGATGTTGTTGATAAAGTAACCACAAAAGACTATGACGATGCTACCAGATATCAAAACGGTACATCATTACCAGATATTTATGGCGGATTTACAACCTTCTTTAAATACAAGCAATTTGACCTAAATATTTTAGCTAATTTCAGTTTTGGTGGACAATTATTAGATTCTGATTATTCAGGATTAATCAATCAATTTGAAAGCCCAGGTGGATCTATTCACCCAGATAACTTAAGCAGATGGCAAAACCCTGGTGATATCACCAATATGCCTTTACTATTAGCAAGCAATAATGATCATGCTGCTAGATCTTCTCGCTTTTTGTTTGATAACGATTACATTAGATTAAAAAGTTTAACATTTGGTTATAACTTACCATCTAAAACTTTAGCCAAATTTGGTGTTGCAAAACTGCGCTTATTTATTCAAGCAGATAATATTTTAACATGGCAATCACACAAAGGAATTGACCCTGAACAATCGTTCAATGGTTTAACAAGCAATAGATCACCGCTTCAAAAAACCTTTACTACTGGTGCTATAGTTCAATTTTAAAAAAAAGAGACATGAAAAAAATTAATAAATTTAATAGATTAGTTGTTCTTTTACTACTTGTAGCATTAACTGCTGTAAGTTGTTCAAAAGAATTTTTAGACGAACCAAAAAACACAGATGGTGTTACCGCTGATGTTGTATTTGGAGACAATTCAACCGTTGAAGCTTTTATAACCGGAATTTTAAGATTGTTTAGAAGTCAATACACAACTGTTGATTCAGCTGGCTTGCAATCTATTTATTTTGCAAGAACCATTAAAGGAAATGATTTAATACAGGGTCCTAGCTGGTATTTGTTTGACTATGCTCACGAAAACAGAGAACCAAATTACAGACGTACCGTTTTTAATTGGGATTTTAGCTATGATATGATAAATCAAGCTAATACCTTAATAAAAGGAGTTGAAAACTCTTCACTTGATGAAAATGCTAAAAAAGAGTTTATAGCTGTTGGAAAAACCATAAGAGCTTTTTATTACTTTCAATTAGTTTTAGATTTTGCACCAAACTATACCACAAATTCTAACGCGTCAAGACTTCCTATATATACTGAGCCAGCAACTGGTGCATCTACAGGAAACCCAACCAGCACAAGTGCTGAAGTTATATCGCTTGTAAAGTCAGATTTAACAGAAGCTATTGCCGATTTAACAGATAACAGATTAGGAAAAAGTTATATCAACAAAGCGGTAGCACAAGGTATTTTAGCACGTGTGCTATTAGTTACTCAAGATAATTGGGGCTTAGCTTCTTCTTCGGCAAGAGCCGTTTATGGAGGTAATGCCGCTTCGGCTGTACCTTCTACTAGCTATGGTACAGGTTTTCAAGATATGTCTGACCCAGAATGGGTATGGGCTATGTATCAAGATCAGGTAGAATCGGCTTATTATTATGGTGCACCTGCAAACTTAACAGATCACCTCTCAGCGCCAGCGTTTTACAAAGCAACTTACATTAACAAAAATTTTGTTAATACCTTTTCAGCAACTGATGAACGAAAACTGTTCTTTGACATATATGGATCATCTACACCATATAGAGAATATGTAACTACTAAGTTCTCATTTACATTAGAAGAAGATTTTCCTATCATGAGAAAATCAGAAATGGTACTTATTGATGCTGAAGCTCAATACCATCTAGGTAATCAAACAGTAGCTCACAATTTACTTTTTGCTTTACAATCAGATAGAGATCCTAGTGCTGTAAAATCTAGTAATACAGGGCAAGCCCTTTTAGATGAAATTTTACTAGAAAGACGTAAAGAACTCTATGGCGAAAATGGCGTTGAATTTTTTGATGCAAAAAGATATCGTAAACCAATTTTAAGAGATGATGTTCACAGGGTACAAATTGATGTTCCTGCAGATAGCGAACTTTTTTGGTTAAAAATTCCTGAAAAAGAAATTGATGCAAATCCAAATATTGACGACAGCATTAATAACTAAAAAATCAAATATACTAGTTTCAATAAATTTTATTGAAACTAGTATATTATAAATCTTCTACCATAGCATAATGATAATAAAGAAAATATTCCCACTTTATTTGTTACTGATATTAATTGCTAATCAGTCAACAGCTCAAACTGTTGCTGAACGTAAAGCTATATCAGACAGTTATGATATGGATAGAATAAATGACTTAAAAAAAAGTTTTCTTGAGAAACAAATAAAAAGAGACGCCAGAATTACAGAATACCTTAATGTGCACAAAGAACAACAAGGTAAGTTTAAAAAAAATGCTAAAACTTTTAAAATCTATGATATTATAGATGGTTTGCCTGTTTATATTAGTACCAATAATATAAATGCAGCTAAAGCTACTAGAACGCATGATTTACAAGTTGGTGGTGTTTTAAATTTAAACCTTGCGGGTGAAAATATGATTGTTGGTGTTTGGGATGCCGAAAGTGCGAGAGCAAGCCATGTAGAATTTCAAAATTATGAAACCACCCCTGGGTCAAGAATTGAATTTTCTGATTTATCTGGAACAGTAATAGACGACCATGCAACTCGTGTAGCAGGCACTATTATAGGTAAAGGTGTAAATACTAATGCTAAAGGCATGGCACCAAAAGCTGTTGTACGATCATATGATTGGGATGGCACCGAACAAGAAATGATAGCAGAAGGTGCCAATGGGTTATTAATTTCAAACCATTCGTATGGGTTTCCAATTTATGCAAGCAATGGGTTTCAACAAAAACCAGCTGATCAAATTGGTAATTATTCAACAACAGCCAGACAATGGGATTTAGCTCTTTTTAACACACCATATCATCTAGCCGTAGTATCTGCAGGTAATGAAGGTTCAGAAACATATACTGGCGGATTGGCTAGTGGTTTTGATAAACTTACTGATATTTCTACTGTAAAAAATAATATGGTAGTAGCTAGTGCTTCTGTAAATTTCAATCAATCAACTGGAGCGGTTCAGTTTTTTACTAGAAGTAGCTTTAGTAGCCAAGGACCAACTGATGACTTTAGAATAAAACCAGACATTACTGGTAAAGGTGAAAATGTTTTATCAGCTTCTTCTAGTAATGATACAGCCTACAATACTCAAAACGGTACTTCGTTTTCTGCACCTAATGTGGCAGGTTCATTAATTTTATTACAGCAGTATTATAATCAGCTCAATTCAAACTTTATGAGAGCTGCTACGTTAAAAGGTTTAGCTTGTCATACTGCAAAAGATGATCTAACAAAACCAGGACCAGATCCGTTTGTGGGTTGGGGTTTACTCGATGCTTCTATTGCAGCTCAAACTATAACAGATGCATCAAACAATTTAGCTACAATTAGCGAATTGACTTTATCAAATGGAGAAACTTATACATATCAATTTTCAGCTAGTGCTAGTGGCACAATAAAGGCTACCATTTGTTGGACAGATCCTGCTGGAACTGTTTCTTCAAGTCCTAATAACACACTATCTCCAAGACTTATAAATGATTTGGATTTAAGGATTGAAGACTCAAATGCTACTATTTACACTCCATGGAAATTAAACAAAACTAATGTAGCTGGTAATGCTATAAAAGGTGATAACGATGTAGATAATATTGAGCGCATAGATATTAGTAATGCCGCATCTGGTAATTACACCCTTACAGTTACACACAAAGGTGCTTTAACAAATGGTTTGCAAGCCTTTTCTTTAATTTTAACAGGCTCTAACTTAACTCTAAGTGCTTCAAGTAAAGTAAATTCTTCAGTGGCTGTTTGGCCAAACCCTGTTGAAGATTCTGTAAATTTAAATTTATCTAAACTTAACGGTCATGTTGACATTGAAATGTTTGACCTCAATGGCAGAAAAGTTTATGAAGAAAACTATATAACAAATAAAAAACACGCCATTAAAACAAACACATTTACTACAGGTGTTTATTTTATGACTATAAAAAACAATGGCATTAAAATTTATAAAAAAATTATTATTAAATAAATTTCAAAAAGTGACTAATTCTAAAACAATAAAATGATGAAAAAAATAATAACATTAATTGCAATTGCGTTAAGCGTAGTTGTTTTTACCAATTGTGAAGAAAACGAAGTTGTAATAAAAACGACAATAATATCATTTGAAGGTAGTTATGATAGTATGGACCACTTAGTAGACTTTAGTGACCCAAGCACTGGTGTTAAAGATATTGCAGTCTATACAAATGACATTTCTGCATCAGACAGAACATTTAACATTTATGTTTCTGATGAAAGTACAGCCAATCCAAGCGATTATACTCTACCCAGCAGTGTAACTATACCTGCAAACACCAATGTGGGTAGTATTACTTTAAATGCACAAGCTGTTGATGGAACTCTTATCATTGGATTTGAAAAAGGTGAAGGTATCATTCCAGCACCAGAATTAACAATTAATATCATATTTTTCTGTAGCACAGATTTAGAAGGAACTTATGCTGTTGTTAGTAATGGTACAACAACTGATGGTGCACCTGCTAACAACCCACTTGTTAATTTAGCTTATCAAGTTGAAATAGAAAAAACAGGTGAATTATCATATGCCATGTCTGATGCCTTTGCTGGTGTATATCAAGATTGGTATTGTGCACCATACGGATATTGTTTTGAGACGCCAGGAGCCTTTTCTGATACTTGTGGTGTCTTATCGGGTACTTTTCTCGATTACTTTGAGTCCACTGTAGTATTGACTGGAACAAATAATTTTGATGGAACTTTAACCATTTCTTGGTCAAATGGCTATGGAGATACAGCTACTGCTACTTACACAAAATTGTAGTTGTTAAACACTACATAATTTTTAAATACAAACTTTAAAAAGAGGCTGATTTATACAGTCTCTTTTTTTTATACCTTTACCCAATGGAAAACCAAACGCAAATATTTGGCATAAGGGCTATTATTGAAGCTATAAAATCTGGAGAAACTATTGATAAGGTTTTTTTACAAAAAGGATTACATGGCGAATTATTTAATGAGCTAGAGTCTTTACTAAACAAAAATGCTATCAATAAATCGTATGTACCTGTTGAAAAACTAAACAGATTAACAAAAGGTAATCACCAAGGAGCTGTTGCTCAAATAGCACCTATTGCGTTTTATAATATAGAAGATTTGGTTTTAAATGTTGTTGAATCTGGCAAAACACCCTTGTTTTTACTTTTAGATCAAATAAACGATGTTAGAAACTTTGGTGCTATTATAAGAACTGCAGAATGTACCGGTGTTAATGGCATTATTATACAAAAAAAAGGAGCTGCTCCTGTTAATGGCGATACTATTAAAACAAGTGCCGGTGCCATTTTTAAAGTTCCTATTTGCAAAGTAGATCATATTAAAGATGCTGTATTTTATATGCAAGCATCTGGTATTACAGTAATTGCTGCTACCGAAAAAACAAACAAAACACTTTACCAAGTAACTTTTAAAAACCCTTGTGCTCTTATTATGGGTTCTGAAGAGCGAGGAATTAACCCTTCTATTTTAAAAGTTGTTGATGAAAAAGCAAAATTACCTTTACTAGGTGAGATTGAATCTTTAAATGTTTCTGTGGCTTGTGGTGCGTTTTTATATGAAGCATTAAGGCAACGTCTTGAAGTTTAATTATGAGATGCCTCCTAACGTCGGAATGACACAATCTTGTCTTTCTGAGCGAAAGCGAAGAATCGCATTATCATTGAAAGCACAAGTAAAGCATCACATTGTTTACTTTAATTATGAGATTCCTCCTAACGTCGGAATGACACTGTTATGTTATTGAAAAGCTAGTGGAAATTATTAATAAAAAAATTACTGAATTCACACAATTTTGCCCATAGAATTTAGTAAACAATAAAATATTCTATACTTTTACTTTATAAAAAACAAGCTCAAAACTAGTGATTATATAAATTTGAAAAATGAAAAGGTTAGTTCATTAAATTCCCCAAATAAATGAAAAAAAACATCTTTATATTTACAGCTATAATAATTAGCTTTTTACAAAGCACTGCACAAACACTTGAAGGGCAACTAAAACAGCATGCTGGTCAAACTATAACACTAACTGGTTTTGATTATTATGAAAGCTTTGAGTTGGCAAAAACCACTGTAGATAGTTTAGGTAACTTTAGTTTAAATTATTCAAAAACTTATAATGGAATGGGTATATTACAAACCCAAGACAATACTAGTTTGGTAGTAGTACTTACAGAACCTACTATAAAAATTCAAGGCACAACCCTACGGGATTTAGATAGTTTAAAATTTGAAAATAGTATTGAAAATCAAAACTTAAAAGAAATAGCAAGCACTTATAATAGCACTAACCAAGCCTATAGCGCATGGCGTTTTTTACAACCAAAATACCAAAAAGAAAAGGCATTAAGGGAACAAAAAAAGGTTATGAGCATTATAAATAAAGAACTTTTTAGGCTTGAGCAAGCTAACCAAAATAAGCTAAATTCAATAGATAAAAACTTATATGTTTACTGGTTTGCACCTTTGCGTAAATTAATTAATGACATGCCACAAAGTGCCAAAAATTATACCGAACGTATAGCACAAAACATACAAGCCTTTAGAAATATAGATTTAAATAACAAGCATTTCAAAACCAGTGGCTTGTTTAAAGACCTACTTGAAGGTCATTATATGCTACTTGAAAACATGGGGCAACCCTTAGATAGTGTTTATAAACAAATGAATATCTCAACAAAATATATTATAGACCATTTAAAATATAATGAAACCTTGCTAAATAAGGTTTCAGAAGCTTTGTTTAATTATTTTGAGAAACGTAGTTTGTTTGAAGTATCAGAGTTTTTGTCGGTCGCCTTACTAAATGATAATCAGTGTACATTAGAAGAAAATTTAATTCAAAAACTAGAACGTTATCGAAAATTAAAAGTAGGCGTAACAGCTCCAGATATTCAGCTTAGCAACAACCAAAAGTTGAGTGATATTAAAACATCAAAATTATTAGTATTTGGTGCTAGTTGGTGTCCAACCTGTAAAGATGATGCACTAACCCTTTTGGGGTATTATGACGCTTGGAAAACTCAAAAAAACATAGCCGTTATTTATATAAGCTTAGACACAGACAAAGCCACTTTTGAAGAGGCATATAAACATGCCCCATGGCAAATGTATTGTGATTTTAAAGGTTGGGATTCACAAGCGGCTAAAGATTATTTTGTTGATGGAACACCAACTTATTTTTTATTAGATGCAAACAATACCATTCTGGTAAGACCTAATAGCTTGATGCATGCAGATGTTTGGATTAAGCATAAATTATAAACCAACTAACACTATTGTTAATTAACCTTTTAAAAGTGTGATGTTGTTACCAATAAAGGATATGGTTTCACTTACTGGTTTGAAATTATAGTTTAAAACCTGTTTTATTTTATCACTATTATAATTAGATTTGGTTTTTAGCGTTTCTACCAAATGTTTAGTAAGTTGCCTTCTTCTACCAGTTAGTTTATGTATTAACCAATCTAGTTTCCAAGCTATATTTAACAACAAACTACTAGCTTGTTTTTTAGGTGGCGTTGTGTTTACTGATTTTGCTAAAGCTTGTAAAAAATTTTTATACGTCCAGTTTTCAGCAACAAGCACAAACCGTTCATTAGTAATGTTGCTTTCTAGTAATTGTATCATTATATGCACCACGTCTTGCACATCAATTAATCCAATACTACCAGAGGTATAATAGCGTATGCCTTTTTGAGCTTTTCTAAATAAAGCACCAGTACCGTAGTGCCAAATACCGGCACCTAAAATAACGCCTGGGTTAACAATAACGGCATTTAAACCTTCTTGCATAGCTCTCCAAATATGCATTTCGGCACCATATTTTGTTATAGCATATACATTATTATCTGCTTCAGAATCCCAATTAGTTTCTTCGGTAATGGGTTTGTTTAGTTCCTTCCCTAAAGTAGCAATAGAGCTTACATAACATAACTTTTCAATATGTTTTGAAATGGCAACATTTACAACATTGGCAGTTCCTTCAATATTGGTTTTTCTTAAAAGGTGGTATTTATCGGGTTCCAAAGATACAAAAGCAGCACAATGATATACTTGTTTCACATCATCAAAAGCTTCAAGTAAAGCAGGAACATCTAAAATATCGGCTTTAACCCATTCAATAGTATTAAAAAGAGACTCATAGCTATTGGTATAAGTAGAAAAAACACGTTTAATATTTTTTAACTTGTTACTATGTCTATATGTCGCTCTTACTTTTTTACCGCTTTCAACAAGCCTGTAAAGTAAATGCGCTCCAACTAAACCCGTTCCTCCAGTTACTAAAATCATGCAACTAAAGTAAAGAATTATTCAGAATAGATGGGTAATTATAAGTGTATTTTTATATTTGCCATATATTATAAAATAACAAATAAATGAAGAATTTTGTTGAAGAATTAAATTGGAGAGGCATGATACATACTGTTATGCCAGGCGTAGAAGAACACTTAATGGAGCACATGCGAAGTGCCTATGTGGGTTTTGATCCAACAGCAGATTCTTTGCATATTGGAAATTTAGTGCCTATTATGCTTTTAGCACATTACCAACGATGCGGTCATAAACCCATTGCCTTAGTTGGTGGTGCAACCGGAATGATTGGCGATCCATCAGGAAAATCAAGTGAACGCAACTTACTTGACGAGAAAACCTTGCGTTACAACCAAGACGCTATTAAAAAACAACTGGCACACTTTTTAGATTTTGAAAGCAAATCAGATAACGCGGCTATTTTGGTTAATAACTATGATTGGATGAAAACCTTTTCATTTCTTGAATTTATACGCGACGTAGGAAAGCATATTACTGTAAATTATATGATGGCAAAAGATTCGGTAAAAAATAGAATAGCATCAGATGCTGCTGCCGAAGGAATGAGTTTTACAGAGTTTACATATCAATTAGTGCAAGGCTATGACTTTCTTTATTTATACAAAGAAAACCAGTGTTCTATACAAATGGGAGGAAGTGACCAATGGGGAAATATAACCACCGGAACCGAGCTAATTAGAAGAATTTCTGGAGGCAAGGGTTTTGCAATTACCTGCCCATTGATTACAAAATCTGATGGCTCAAAATTTGGTAAATCGGAAGGTGGTAATGTTTGGTTAGATGCCAATAGAACATCACCTTATAAATTCTATCAATATTGGTTAAACAGTAGTGATGAAGATGCCGAAAAATATATTAAAATTTTTACTTTTTTAAGCCAAGATGAGATTAACACTTTGGTATTAGAACACAGTCAAGCACCTCATTTACGCATTTTGCAAAAACGCTTAGCCGAAGAAATTACAACTATGGTACACTCTAAAACCGATTTAGAAAATGCTATAAAAGCCAGCAAAATTCTGTTTGGAAATTCAACCAGTGCCGATTTAAAACAACTAAATGAAAAAACGTTTTTAGATGTTTTTGATGGCGTTCCGCTAACTCAAATTCAAAAACAAGACATAGAAAACGGATTGGATATTATTGCCGCTTTGTCAGAAAAAGGAGGGTTTTTAAAATCTAATGGCGAAGCTAGAAGATCATTAAAAGAAAATGCTATATCAGTTAATAAAGAAAAAGTTAATGAGCATTATACAATAACACCTCAAGATTTAATCAACAATAAATTTGTACTACTTCAAAAAGGTAAAAGAAACTTCTTTATTTTACAACTTATTTAAATAAACAAAGTTACCTTATAAGTACTTTAAATAACATACAAGGTAACTTGTTACAATTAACTAACCATTAAACACTAAACTTCTCTTTTCCATCTCATGTATATTTTGGTCGATAAAAATGTATAAACCTTTCAGTTGTATCAATTTTATTTTTTAAATTTTATAATCTTCCAGTTTTTATCTGCTTTTTGCTCTAGTTCTGTAGGGTTATTTTGTTCCCATAACTTAAGTGTGTTAGTACCCCAAGCATTGTAAAATAAATATAATTTGCCATTTTTAATTAGAAATGTTTTGGGGTTAATACTCACTTTTTCGTTTTTTTCGGCAATAGCATAAGCACAATAGCCACCATATTGAGGCACATATTTATGAGGGTTTTGCTTAAATAGAATAACATTTTCTTCTGATGAAAACATATATTTAGCACCGTCAAATGTTGTAACAAACGCTAAACTACCTTCAACAGCCTTATTATTAAAATAGGCAACAACATCATAACCATTGGCAATGAAGCCCTTTTTTAAATTATAATCTATTGTTTGAGCTGAAACTGACGATATGGTAATTCCTAAAATAAATAAAAGGGGTTTCATGGGCTTTAATTTAATTTTCAAATGGTATTGGTTTTAAATAAACCTGATTAAACCAACTTTTAAATGAGTCTTTAAAAAAAGTAAAACCTTACATTATAAAAGCTATTTAAAAAACGCTGTTTTTATTGCTTAAAGGGTTGTAGTTAATTATCTTTGCAGCCGCAATTAAAAACCCTAATAGTATATAGGTAAACCAAAAGAATTTTATCAAAGAAACAAGCCAAAATGAACGAAAATAAAATAAAAAAAGTAACATTTGATGTACTAATTGAAATACCAAAAGGGAGTAGAAATAAATATGAATATGATTTCACCTTACATAAAATACGTTTTGATAGAACCTTGTTTTCATCTATGATGTATCCTGGAGACTATGGTTTTGTTCCCGAAACACTTGCTTTAGACCAAGATCCACTAGATGTTTTAGTGCTTTCAACAGAACCATCATACCCTATGATAGTAATGGAAGTAAGACCAATAGGTGTTTTCCATATGACCGACGAAAAAGGACCAGATGAAAAAATTATTTGTGTACCTGTTTCAGACCCAGTTTGGAGCAAAAGAAGTGATATTTCAGATTTAAATCCACACAGATTGAAAGAAATAGAACATTTTTTTCAAGTTTATAAAGATTTAGAAAAGAAAAAAGTAGCCATTGGTGGTTGGGGAAATGCCCAAGAAGCTATTGATATTTATCATAAATGTGTAAAGCGATATAACGATAGTGATCACAAGAAAAAAAGAACCTTCACAATCTAATTATAGAATAAATTATTTCAATAATAAAAAATCATTAATCTTTAATTGAAAGAGGTTTTTTTTATCACTTATATTTCGCTATTTTTAGCCTCATTAAAAAATAATTTAAACTAAACTAATTAACAATATGGAATTAATAGTAAAAATCTTACCGCTTTTTGGTGTTTTAGCTTTGGCATTTGTAATACTAAAAAGTGCCTGGGTAAGTAAGCAAGATCAAGGCAATGAAAAAATGATAAGAATAGCCAAAAACATAGCCGATGGTGCTATGTCTTTCTTAAAAGCAGAATACAAAATATTATTTATTTTTGTAGTTGCGGTTGCCATCTTACTATATTTTAAAGGAGTAAATGAAATAGGTTCTAACGGTATGGTAGCCGTATCATTTATTGTAGGTGCAATCTGTTCGGCATTAGCTGGTTTTATAGGAATGAAAGTAGCCACTAAAGCTAATGTTAGAACTACACAAGCAGCTAGAACATCATTAGGAAAAGCTTTAGAAGTAGCCTTTGCAGGAGGTGCTGTTATGGGGCTTGGGGTTGTTGGCTTAGGAGTTTTAGGACTAAGCGGGCTTTTTATTATTTATCAAAATATATGGGCAGGTGCAGATAACTTAGGGCTAGTTTTAAATATACTTTCTGGGTTTTCACTAGGAGCGTCTTCTATTGCACTATTTGCTCGTGTTGGTGGAGGTATTTATACCAAAGCTGCCGATGTTGGAGCAGATTTAGTAGGTAAAGTAGAAGCTGGTATTCCTGAAGATCATCCTTTAAACCCTGCAACTATAGCAGTGCCTTAGCTATTCTAAATGATGAAAATTTAACTGCTACAGGCAATTTATATGATTTATCACCTGCTGTTGCTTCCAATACTATCAGGTTCAAATTTTCAGATACTGCCATTAAAGAGTTACGCGATTATGCC
>JALRJA010000249.1 GCA_023255235.1 Flaviramulus sp. | reverse complement strand
CTTCTCCTTTTAGTGTATTTATAAGAGTTTGAAATATAATTTTTATATCTAATAGAAGCGACCAGTTTTCAATATAAAAAATATCATATTTAACACGGTTTATTATATCGTTATCTGATTCTACTTCTCCTCTATAGCCTTTAATTTGAGCTAAGCCTGTAATACCTGGCTTTACGTGGTGTCTATAGGTAAAGTCGTATTTATCTACTTTTTTTGAATATTCATCTGTGTATGATAACATGTGTGGTCTTGGTCCTACAACACTCATGTCGCCTTTTAAAACGTTTATAAATTGTGGTAGCTCATCAATACTGGTTTTTCTTAAAAATTTCCCAATATTAGTAACTCTTGAGTCGTCTAGTTTTACATAAGTGCCTTTTACTTCTTTGGTTATGTTTAAAGATCTAAATTTATAACAGTAAAACTCTTTATAATTGATTCCGTTTCTTTTGTGTCTATAAAACAACGGTCCTTTTGATTCAATTTTTATAAGAACAAATAAAACTATAGAGAGCCATGATAGAATAAAAATAAAAACAAATAACGAAAATAGAACGTCAAAAAGGCGTTTTAAAAATTTGTTTAAATCACTATTTAATAAGCTTTCTTTAATTGATAAAACGGGTAAATAATTGTAGTAATCTGTTTTAAGTCTATTAGTGTAAAATTTATATGTGTTGGGTATGAATTTAATATTGCAATGGTTGTTATTGGCAAGTTTAACATATTGGTTTAGTTGTTTTTCGTTTATCTCATCAATTGCACAGTAAATTTCATCAACCATTTGGTTTTTATCTAAATAGTTAAAGCTTTCGTTAATTGTTCCTGTTTTTGTTTGGTCGTTAGAGTCACTAAATATGGCTTTTATTTTGTATCCTAATTCTTTTTTCTTTGTGAAAATATTGACCAGTTCTTTTGCATTAAGTCCTGTTCCTATAATCACAACGTTTCTTATATTTCCTTTCAACAAAGACCTTACATATTTAAGAAAATAAAAGCTAACTACTTTAATAAAGCCTATGGCTAAAAACGAATAGATAAGATATTTTAAAACAATAAATGCTTGTAAATTAATGCTTCTAAAAAAACCTATAAAAGCAAATATAATGATGCCATATAAAATAAATTGTTTTATTAGAAGAGATAAAATACTTAGAATTGAGGTGTATCTATAAACCTTATAGAATCTTATTAAATATGTAGAGATAAGCCATAAAACAACTGAATAGAAAATATAGAGTAAATGTTTATCATTAAACAATGATCTAGAAAAGAAATAAAGATTGTGTTGGTTAAAACTTAATAAATAAAAAGCAAAAAAGTTTAAAATAAAAAGGTCGTATAAGATTAGTAGAGGTCTTAACATCCATGAGTATCTTCCTCTTATATATTCCATGTTAATTAATTTATGAAACTCGAAAAATCTTTATGTTCGCTTTTATATAATTCTTCCTGAGTTAATCCTTTAAAATAATTAAAGGTTAGTAGCATGCCTTCTGCTCTTTCAATTTTTGGAGACCAATTTAGCAATTTTTTAGCTAAAGTAATATCTGGTTTTCTTTGCATTGGGTCGTTAGCGGGTAACTCTTTATAAATTATTTTTTGGGCAGCTCCTGTTAATTTAATTATTTCTTCGGCAAAGTCCTTAATGGTTATTTCGTTCGGATTTCCAATATTAACGGGTTCTACATAATCACTTAATAGCAATCTGTAGATGCCTTCTACCTGATCATCAACATAACAAAACGATCGGGTTTGACTGCCATCTCCAAAAACAGTTAAATCTTCACCTCTAATGGCTTGCCCTATAAAAGCCGGAATTACGCGACCATCGTTTAGTCGCATTCTAGGACCATATGTGTTAAAAATTCTAACAATGCGGGTTTCTAAACCGTGAAATCTATGATAAGCCATGGTTATAGATTCTTGAAACCGTTTGGCTTCATCATAAACTCCTCTTGGACCAATAGTGTTTACATTACCATAATATTCTTCCGTTTGAGGGTGAACTAAAGGATCACCGTAAACTTCTGAAGTGGATGCTATTAAGATTCT
>JALRJA010000196.1 GCA_023255235.1 Flaviramulus sp. | reverse complement strand
AAAGCATATTTAATTTTAAGTACGTTATGGTATTCGCTAAATGAATAATGACTGTAATATTTAAATAGATACTTTATGTGGCTTTGTGGGCAATCTAATTGAAACGACAACTCCTTTAATGTTGGGAGTTTATTAAAATTTTGCAATAACGCATTCTCATAATTTATTAACGACATTAGTAGGGTATTGACATGTGGCTTAATCTTTTCTTCTAATTTTTTATCTCCATTTTCAACAACTTTAACTTTGTACTTTTTCCATACCTCAATTTCATCAATTGATTGTGAATTTAATTCTTTTTTTAGTAGTTGTTTGCCATACAAAATCAAAGGATTCATTAAAATATAAACTGCAATCAAAAACCATAAAATAGAAGTTGTTGTATAAAACTGTTTTAAAACAACGTAAGAAGAATCATAAAGGTAATTATAGAAAATATAGTTTGAAAAAACATAAATTAATAAAAACATACCAAACAGTATCAACGCCCATTTTTTAATAGACTTGAAATGCTTTATCTCTTCAGTCGTTTTTTTAGCCAATATAACATTTCTGTTAGTGTAGCCTATTAGCACAACATAAATTGAAGAATAAATAGCATAAATAATTTGCTTTATATCTCTACCAAAATCAACTAAAAATAAAAACAATGCTATTGCTATTGCTATACCAAAGGTAATTAAAACGCGTTTTAATGTAAGCTCTTTGTTAAACAAAGTACAAAAGAAAGCGTAGTATATAGGGTATAAAAAAAAGGTAAACTTTAGGTTTATATTAAATTGATTATTTGCTAGCTCTATAACACCAAAGCCATCTAAACCAAGTGCCAATCTTTGTGACCCAGCAATACCTAAAAGAATTAAAAAAAACACATTTAATTTTTCACCTTGTCTGTTTCTAATTAAAATAATTAAAGTTAATAAGAGAAGAATACACCCTGTGAAAAATGAAAATAGCTCAAGAATCATATTATGTAATCTTAAATTCTTTTGTAGCCTGTTTAGATTTGTTTTTCATAGTATTTTAGAGATGCTGTTTTTTAAGTTTTTTTATAAAAATCAAACCCCAACTAAAAGTTAGTTGGGGTTTTCACCTAAAAAATAAAAAAATTTGCTATTAATCTACTTTATTTTTGATATTGTTGTAATTAATAAAGAGTATGCTGTACTTTTTATATAATTAAAATTGTTTTTGTAATGGTTGAAATAATTTTTATTATTATTTCTGATATAAAACTAAATATTAAATCCTTATTTTTTTTAAAAATTAGGTGGAATGCCTTTTGTGTTAGATGAATAGATTTTAAGTGTAGATTAAAGGTTTATGTTGTATATGAAATAGTGTAAAAAAGTATGCTCATTTTTTTTAAAACCCTTTTTACAGACGTGTTGTTCAAAGCGAAGCGAAGCATCTCACGACATAATCTTAAAAAAAAGATTCCGTCTGCCGTCCTTTATACTAGCAAAGTAAGCCTACCCAAAAACAGCATTATTTAAAAAGTACAGCGGTTTTTTACATATATATGTTAATACCCATACTTAAATTTCTACCTTTTGTAGTATAACCCAAGATTTCAAAATAATCTTCATTAAATAAGTTGGTTACACTAGCAAACAGTTTAATTCTATTATTAATTAATTTATGACTAAAATATAAATCAACTAAAGAAAAAGCGTTTAGATTTTCATTTGTAAAGGTTGCAAAATTGGTATCTGTTCTACTTCCTACAAATTGATAGTTTATAGATGCCACAGTACTTTCAGAAAAATGATACCCTAAACTGGCATTTGCTTTATGCCTAGGAACACGCAAGCGAACTCCATCTTGCAACTCTGTAAAAGTATAGTTTGTTGATAGTGATAAATCTTTTGTTAGATTAGCTTGGGCTTCTAGCTCAAAACCTTGCACAGTTGCTTTACTTGTAGCGTTTTCATATTCAGTTGTGTAAATAATGGTATGTTCTTCATGTCTATTAAAATAAAGGGCGTTTACTCTAAACCCATTCTTATTTGAAAACTCTAAACCGCCTTCAATAGTTATGTTTTCTTCGGGTTCTAAATTGGGATTTGCTCCAAAAAAACCAAACAATTGCGATAAATTGGGTGCAATAAAAGACGTTGCGTAAGAAGCAAAAACTTTAGCATACCCAGAATTTACTTTCATACTGTATGAGGGGTTTAAGTTATAAGCTAAAAATGATCCATATTCACTATGGTTATTTAAACGTGCTCCAGCATTAAAGTTTAGTCCAAAATCTGAAATATAAACCACATTTAAATAAGGGTCTGTATTTGTAAAACTTTCTTCTTTTGAAAAAACGCTTTTATAAT
>JALRJA010000076.1 GCA_023255235.1 Flaviramulus sp. | reverse complement strand
ATTTGTTAAACGAACAAAAACGTCCATAGGAGTTGATGTTGCTTCAAAATTAAAGGTGTTAAAAATTTCATTGGAATCAGATTCTAAATCTGTTAGGCTTTTAAAAAAAGAAACTGTTACATCTGGATTTGATGTTACAAGAGTTTCATATTCTGAAAAATCAAATATAGCTCTTGTAAAGCCTAAATTACAGCTAATTAAATCATTAAGCTGATTGAATGATGGTGAAAATAGTTGTTGTACATTTATATTAAAACTATTATTATTCTCTAAAAGTTCGGTTACTACATTTGCAGCATCAACAACGGCTGTTAATTGAAAAAAATCGGGTGTTTCTAAAGGAATGTTTATGGTTATATTTCCTGTTTCATGTTCACCAACCAAAATATCTTGCTGTGTAACGGTAGATGCGATAACGTTTTGTTCTATTAAAAAATCAACAGTTGTACCGGCTGGTAATATATCGTTACTGTTAAGGTTGTAAATGGTATAAGTAAGCTGTATTGAATTGGCATCACATTCTGTTGTATAATTGTTTAAAATTATGGAGGCATCAGGTAATCTGCTATTTACTTTTGTAACAACCGTATTAATCATTATAAAATCTTGAAATGACGTTAATTCTACAGTCATATTGGTTTGACCAACTGCTATATAATTTTCAATATTATAAATATCTAAATCCATATTATATAGCTGGCTTGAACCTGTAACGCTATTAGTGCCATTAAAAACATTGTTAACTGGGTTTAAGGCATTGCCAACAAGTTGACCATTAATTAAAAAACTTTCGGTGGCTAAATTTAAATCGCCTTCCCATGCAATAAATCCGGCTGTTGCACCACTTACATCTAAAATATTTAGGTTATCTAAATTGATGCTAAGGCTAGATGGTACACCTTGCAATCCGTCATAGATATTAATTTGATTTAAGGGTAAATTAGGGTTTTCATAAACAACCAAAATAGCCCAACCTGCAAAATTTGTTTTTCGTTGAAAATGGTCTAATTCAAAAGGCGAGATATCAAATTCAGATAGTGTGTAAGTACCGTTTTTAGTGGTTTGAAGGTAGGTTGTAACATCTTTATAAGCACTAAAGTAAGTAAGTCTTAGGTCTGGAAAAACGTTTACTTGACTAAATGTTCTATCGGGTGTTATAGCTTCACTGTTTAACAAAATATTAAAATCACCGTCACCGCTTCCTGCCCAATATAAGTATGCTGCTACAATGCTATCGGTTGGTGATAAATTTAACTCTGCTGATGAACTGGTGTTTGTAATAAGATAATTGGCAGGGTTGTTTTCTTCTCTATTCATGGTGTTTCCAACAAAGGTGAAGTCATAATTACCAATCCATTGTTTGAATAATGATACATCTTGCCCTGTTAACTTTAAAGCAAATATGAAACAAGTGCAGAAAAAAAATACTTTTTTTATCA
>JALRJA010000060.1 GCA_023255235.1 Flaviramulus sp. | reverse complement strand
ATACTGTTCTGCCATGGCTTTAAATTTTTGTGCAATAGCAAGTGAGTTTAATACAGCTGTTTCATCATAGCTTGGAGAGTTCCCCGTCCAAGGCGAATAATGTTCGTGCAAAATTAAATAATCAATATCTCCTGCCTGTAGTTTTGCTTGTACTTCTTGACAATAAGCAGTACTGCAATTATCACCATAAAGCTGGCTTAATGTCCAACCGTCTTTTATTACTTTATCGGCAGAAAAATTGTTATCAATTCCTTGAAGCATGTTGTTTAAATCTTCGGCAACTGTGGTTCCTATCTCATTGTTCCTTAAAAGACTATTGCCTAAAAACAACACTTTACTAACGGTACAATCGTTTGTATTCACATTTAACGGTGAAATTTTTAAAGCATAATCATCAGCTAAATCTATTATGTTTATTGTTACAGTTCCGCTACCATCTGAATCAGTTTGCGAAGTTTCTATAATTTGATTGTTACTGTTTGATTCTGATGTATTCCATTTTTCTATTTTAAAAGTAGTATTTGCATCAAACCCTGTAATGGTAACGGTACCACTTTGAGCAGGAATTGAAGCACCGTTTAAAACATTTAACCAAGTATGGTTAGCATTTTGTATCCATAAATGAGCCGTATTGTTTACCACATCTTTCTGCCCCCAAGCCCGAATATTAGCATTAGACGAAGTGGCATCTGCATTTTGAAAATTACCATTATCTAAATCTATGCTTTCAATAAAATTTCTAAAGGATTTGAAATAATCAACTTTTGCATTATTATCACCATTATGGTATATGTGATTTTCTGTGTACCAATAAATCTCTGTTAAAGCACCCTGATTTATACCTGCCCATATCATATTTTTTAACCAAATATTATTGATATCATTTTCAATTTGAGAGACACCATTATCATCAAAAAACCCAACTTCACCTCTCATTATAGGCTTACCAGTGTTAGCCAATGCTTGAGAAGTACTTAAGGTGTAGCTTTCTAAAGCGGCATCTCCATAATGGTTTGTATCTGTTGATGGTATATACTCATGAATATCACCGTAATCTACATTAGGGTATTTTGCATTTGCCCAAAAATCGTCTCTATAAAACGAGTGCCAAGTAGAAGTTGTAACCATATGTTTATTAGGGTGGTTATAGTTACAAAATTGAGAATCTCCATAAGGGGTATCTATGCCAAATGCCTTACATTTCATGTACTCACCCAATTCATCTGTAAGGGTATAATGTTTTGTATGAGCGGGGTCACCTTCGTTTAATAATTCCCAAGAATGTATATAGGGTGAATAGCCCCAACGTGCCTGAACGTAACGCCACCAAGCCTGATGTAACCAACGAGTTTTAGATTTTCTTCGCCAATCACCAAAGAAATTTTCGTTATTGGAAATATTACTATTACTGTAATTACCGTTATTACCAATCCTGTTTAAAATAAACTCATTTTTTTCAGAAAGAACTAATTTTATATACACTTCATGCTTTGCCGCTTGCTCCATAACCTTGTCAAAACTGTAAGATGCCGCTTGGTCATAGTAATTATGATAATCTGTTTTAGACTTATAAAGAATGTTAGGACCATAATTACCACTACCTAAATCTTCTTGCATTTCGATACTTTGTATATATGCCGTTCCCGTTGTTGTATTGACTAACGCAAAATAGAGATTTCTCAAATAGTCTTCATTACCAGAATTATAAAGTCCCTCTAAAACTTGCCAATTGGCGGTGTTGTTTGATTGATAAGAAGATAAAACTGTTCCTGAACCATAATTATAACAGTTTTCATTTGCTGTTCCCCAAAGCCATCCTCCTTCTTTAATAACAAAACCATATTCATTTGTACCATCCGCAGGACCTGTTACATTAGCTGTTTTATAGGTGACTCTAATGCGATATTGCGTATTCTGCTTTGTTGCTACAACTGGATATAACCATCCATAAAAAACACATTGATCGTTTGTTGAAGTAATTTTAATTGATACATCTTTATTATTTTCAGCCTCTTCAAAAGTTAAAGCTTCATTGGTTAAATAACTAGTACTTTGGTAATTGTTCTCAAAGGTGTGAAGTGGTGCCCATGCAGAACCCCAAATGGACCATCCCGTTAGCCATAATCTCCCAAAATTTGCACCATTGGACTTGGCTTCGGCAAACACCTTATCGGCACTTGAAGATGGCAACATGGTACTAACTGGCAAAGAATACCCTAGGGGCAGAAACATGGCACCATTGTCATAATTAAAATATCTTGAATCTGTTTCGCTTACTTTTATAAACCCAGGATTGCTAGAATTTTGAACCGTAAAACTAGAGGAGGCACTTTGTGTGATGCCTCCTGCATCTTTGGCAGTAAGATAATACGTCCAATTCCCTGTTAAATTGGGTGAAAATCGTACCATCCAATAGCTTTCGCCAGTAGGGTAAAACCATTCTTGGTCTCCTTTAATGGTTACCCCTGCATACATGTCATTATCAGCATTGCTATCTTCATCAAATTCTTGATAAAAAAAAGCAGGCTGTTTAAAAACTTCGCCATTTGGTGATGTAAAAACAGCATCCACAGATATGCCTTTCTTTTCCTGTATACCGTCTGGTACACCTGTATCACAACCAGACACTCCATTTGGACAATTTGGGTCAATTTCATCGTATGGCCATTGTAAATTTTCGGCAATGGTTGCTATGTCAAACTTAATTTCTAATTTATTATACTTTAGTATGCTACCCGAATTATGAGTTATATTTGAAATTGTAGGTGGATTATTTCCTCCTGTTTGAACAGTTAGTAAATTTGAACTTGTAGCTGATACATTTGAATTACTTAACAATGATGCCACCACGCTATAAGTACCCTCGGCTTCCGCAGTCCAAATGGCAGTAGCTGTTCCATTATTTATTACTGCATTAACCGGCTGTGTTGTTGCAGGTTGGTTTGTGGTGTTATTAACTACA
>JALRJA010000404.1 GCA_023255235.1 Flaviramulus sp. | reverse complement strand
CAATATTTAGTTTTCCTTTAGCATGTAATTGTGCCATTCTTGCAGATGTTCCTGTTCCGCAAGGGCTTCTGTCTATGGCTTTATCGCCATAAAACACGGCATTTCTTCCGCTTGAAGTAGAATCTAATGGCGTTCCTGTCCATAATATATGGGTGACATCTTTAATGGTTTCATTTTCAGGATGACTAAATTTATTGGGGTATTTTTCGTTTATTTTTTTTCTAATTATTTGTGAATACTGAATAATTTTGCTTGCTGAATAGTTTTGTATTCCTGAAAAGTTTTTTTGAGGATCTATTATAGCATAATAGTTGCCACCATAAGAAACATCAAAGTTTATTTCTCCTAATTCATGACAAATAACGCTTAAGTTTTTGGCAGCCAAAAAGCTTTTTACATTGGTTAATTTTACCCAATCTACTTTATTTCCTGTTTGCTGATATTCAATTTCAACCAATCCGGCAGGTGCTTCCATTTTTATTTTTCCGGGTGTTTTGGGGGTTATTAAACCTTCTTCAATGGCAATGGTTATTGTGCCAATAGTGCCATGCCCACACATGGGCAAACAACCTGATGTTTCTATAAATAAAATGGCAAAATCGTTTTCTGGGTTATGTGGCGGATATAGTATAGAACCGCTCATCATATCATGCCCGCGAGGTTCAAACATTAATCCTTTTCTAATCCAATCATATTCTTTTAAAAAATGTAAACGCTTTTCATTCATTGTATTACCAATGAGTTTTGGACCACCTTGTGTAATAACTCTTACCGGGTTTCCGCAGGTGTGGGCATCAATACAAACAAATGTGTTTCTACTCATTTTGTAAAGTGGCGTTAATATAATTATGTACCCGATTTTCTAAAATAGATAGCGTTACAGTTCCTTCACCCAAAATAACCTCATGAAAATCTCTAATATTAAATTTTTCGGCTAAGGTTTCTTCTGCTTTTTTACGCAATTCTCGTATTTTAATTTCGCCTATTTTATATGAAATAGCCTGACCTGGCCATGTAATATACCTATCTGTTTCGGTATTGATTTCATGTAAAGACAAGGCGGTGTTTTTAGCCATATAATCTATTGCTTGTTGTCTTGTCCAATTTTTCGCATGAATTCCTGTATCTATTACTAACCTGCAAGCACGCCACATTTCGTAGGTATATTTGCCAAACATTTCGTAGGGTGTTGTATAGATACCCATCTCTTCAACAAGTGTTTCAGAGTATAAACCCCAACCTTCGCCAAATGCCGATAGGTATAATTTTCTTCTAAAGTTTGGAATTTTATCTTTTGGTAATTCGTTGTTTAAAGACATTTGTAAATGATGTCCTGGCACTGCCTCATGGGCTGTTAGTGCAGGTATGGTATAAAGGGTTCTACTGGGTAGATTATAGGTGTTTACCCAATAAAAACCGGCTTTATCATCATTGTCATTTCCTGCATATCTACCACTTGTATAGTTTGGTGCTATAGCCTCTGGCACTGGCTCTACGCCATAAGGTTTTCTTGGTAATGTTTTAAAGTATTTAGGAAGTTGAGCATCAATTCTTTTAGAAACATCTCTGGCAAACATTAAAAGTTCTTTGGCTGTTTTGGGGTAAAATTGAGGGTCTGTTCT
>JALRJA010000342.1 GCA_023255235.1 Flaviramulus sp. | reverse complement strand
CCATCTAAACGCAAGCCTTCATTTAGAGTTAAATCTCTAACAGCTGTTTTTTCAGCTTTGCTGTAATATTTAGAAATTAAACCACCTAAATCTTCTAATTCTTCGTCGGTAAAGGTAGCTTTAACATCTTCTTTTATTTTGGCAAAAGCAGCACCTCTTTCGTGTTTTGCCGAAGCCGATTTTGCAACAGCATATACTTTGTCATAAACTAAATCGTGTATTTTTTTGGCTAAGTCTGCATCTTCTCTTTCTGGCTCATATTCACGCGTTTCTTTTTTACCAAAGGCTTCAGCAAGTTTTAACTGAGCGGCACATTGTACTTTTATAGCGTCATGTGCAAACTTAATAGCATCGGTCATTTCTTCTTCAGAAATCTCTTTCATCTCGCCTTCAACCATCATAACAGAATCGCTAGAAGCACCAATAACCATATCAATATCAGATTCTAATAATTGGGCTTGCGTTGGGTTTATTATAAATGAGCCATTAATACGGCCTACTCTAACTTCAGAAATGGCAGTTTCAAAAGGAATATCACTTAATTGAATAGCTGCAGATGCTGCCAGTCCTGCCATAGCATCGGGCATAACATCTTCATCATGAGACATTAACTGTATCATTACTTGTGTTTCGGCGTGGTAATCTTTTGGAAATAATGGTCGTAAAACCCTGTCAACAAGTCGCATGGTTAATACTTCGCCATCACTAGGTCTGGCTTCTCTTTTAAAAAAGCCACCAGGATATCTACCGGCTGCTGCAAATTTTTCTCTATAATCTACAGTTAAAGGTAAAAAGTCAACATTACTTTGTTCGTAGTTTGAAACTACTGTACACAACAGCATACATTTTCCAGATTGTACAACAACAGAGCCGTGTGCCTGTTTTGCTAATTTTCCGGTTTCGATGGAAATTGTTCGCCCATCACCAAGGTCTATAACCTCTTTAAAAACTTTTGGAATCATAATTTTTTTAATTCTAATTAAACAATGGTCGTTGTGTTGTTGTGTGTAGTTGTTGTATTGACCAATGAAAAACTGTAATTAGCTTCTTCAAATTTGTATCATTGTAAATCACAATTTTCTCGTGAATGGGCAATTTATTTTAGTTAAACAAATTGCACAAGGTTACTTTTTTAACAATGATATGGTAACCTATTTATATTATTTGGGCGTTCCTTTTTGTTTTACCTACTAGATTTTAAACAAGCTATTAGGTTACAAAAAGGCGGGCTTTTCACTATATCTTTTTTTTCAAAAAAGGATGCCGCTACAATCCCTAACGCAAAAAACTAAAAAGAGGCAAAAAAAGCCTCTTTTTATTATTTTCTTAATCCTAATTCTTTAACTATGGCACGATACCTTAAAATATCTTTCTTAGTTAAGTAATCTAGT
>JALRJA010000296.1 GCA_023255235.1 Flaviramulus sp. | reverse complement strand
TGCTATAAATTTTGACGGTTTTGCGGTAAGTTTACTTAATATTTTGGCAAGCAATCCTTCTTGCTTTTTTTCAATTTCTATATGTATTTTGTTTGAAGATACATAGGCAATCTCCATACCCGAAAAAAAGGCTGAAAGAAGTAAACAAACAATTATGATAATTACATAAATGCTCATTAATTATTAATTATTTGTGTCATCAAATTTTTTTCTAAACTTTTTTCTAAAGAAAAACACAAAAACAGCAAGTGCTGCCAATGCTAATGAAATGTAAGCTCCTAATGTATCGTTGTTCCATTTAGAAATGCCATCATATAAAAATAAAACAGCAAATACTAAGTAGGCATATTGAAAAAATTTTGAGAAACGCATTTTGATTTTTTTGATTATTTTATAGCGTAAAGATACTTAATTTTTAAATAGTTTTTATTTTTGATTTTTTCCTTTTTATTAGCAACCATTTAAACAAAAAACACTTTTTAAAACTAATTTTAGCTAATTAAAAAAATCTATTAGTTTTTCATTGTTTGAGAGAAAAGACGCTTTAATCTATTAATCTTCAAGTGTGATAATGCCTGTTACTTCAAGTACTTCGGCGTTTGTGAATTTTGAATTTGAATCAAAACCATTTCCGTTAATTATATCAGTTTCTGTTTTAAAAGATACGGGGTAATTGGTATATAGCCACTCTTTTTTTTGATCGTAAAATAACTGATCTGTTTTTAAAACTTTATTATCATGAGTAGTAATTACCACATTGTCTCGCATTTCTATTAAATCTGTATTGGTAAAAACAATGGCATAATTGGCAACTATAGTGTTTTTTTTATTGTCTTTATCAAAAATATAAAGCGTTACGCCATCTACAAATTCACGAAACGGAAAATTTCTATTAGAATAATCTAATGTTTTGGTACTAATAAGATTGGCAGTTACTCTACCAGAATCGGTATATTTTAAGTTAATATTATAGTCAACCCCAATTGGTTCATTTTCTGAAATGCCCATTTTTTGAACTTCTTTAAGGTTGTCATTACAAGAAAAAAACATAGTCACAGAAATAGCTGTGACTATGTTTAGTATGTATAAAGTTTGTTTGTTTTTCATTAAATATTTGGCACTTTAACCGAAGCTCCTATCCAGCAATTAATTTTGATGGTTTCTCCAGCTCTTCCAGAGCTAAAAATTTCAGATTTTTGAGGTGCTTTGGCTAAATAGTTTGCAACCGATTTGGCTGCGTTACTGCTTTGAGTTGGATCTACACGTGCGGCTTTATTTGCTTCATCGGCAGCCAACCAATATACGGCTCTTTTATCAAAGCTTGATTCGCCACAACTATTTGCACTAGCGGCATACATAGCGGCTATAGATAAGTGTGGCCGCCCGTTTGAAGGGTTTAATTTTAACGATTCTCTAAAGAAACTTCTTGCTTGACCATAGTTACCTCTTAATTTTAATTTCAAGCCAATTCTATTATTTAGTTTTGCTTTTTTAAAGTTATCTGTTTCTAATGAAATAGCTTGCTTATAAAAGCTTATGGCTTCATTTGTTTTGCCTTCTTTATCTTTTAAAATACCTAGGTAATAAGCTGAATTTGCTGATGGGCTTAACTCGTGGTAGGCATTTACTAAGTCAAAAAATAGCGGGTCGTCTGTACAGTCTTTTTCAGACATTTTACCTGCAGCTCTTTGTAACCAAACAGTATTGGTTTTGTTTTCTTGAAAGTCTTTTTTATAAAGTGGAATTAAGTTTTCACAATTTGCTCTATCACCTAATTTTTTATCAATACCTTCTGATATTTGATCGTAAGCCTTTAAATAGCTCTCATAAAATCGTTTGTATTGTTTTTCTTTTCTAGTAAAAGAAGAACCAGTAGAATCTTTCTCAACGAGTTTATTTAATTTTTCGGAATAATTTTGCACTTCCCCTTCAACTTTTTCAACAACGTCGTCATATTTGTTAAATAAATCGCCAGCTGTTTTTTTCCCAGAGTCATACAAATCTACCATTAAAGAGAAGTATGTGTATAAACTTTTAGGATTGGTAAAGGTATCTTTATCTAATTTATAGGCGGCATCAAAACTTTCATAAAGCTCTTCTTTACTTTTATGCATAACATCTTTATTGTCATAAAGTAACTGACAAGCTTGTGCGGCATATTCTCCTTTTGGGGTTTTACTAGGAAAATGTATACCTCTTTCTTCCCATAGTTTAATTAAATCGTTTATATAAGCTTCTTTCTCTGCACCACTGGCGTTCTCAATTTTATGGTTTAATATTTTTTCACCATCAACATAAATGGCATTATTGAATTTAGGGCATTTATTTCTTACTTCCATCCATGGTTCATAGGCTGCATCAAAGTTTTTGGCTTTTACCGATTCGTGAAATATAGATAGCTTTGCCATGCATTCTTCATCTTGCTGTGCTTGACTAAAATTTAAGCCAATTAGTAAAACACTGAGTAAAAATGTAAATTTTTTCATCATTAGTATAATTTTATATTTTGTTGTTAATCGTATTTTCTTTTTTGAAACCATCTGTCATTCAAAGATAAGCTTAATTGGAAATTAATAAAATTCTCTTCAATTAAATTAGCATTAGTAGTGCCTCTATTTCCTATTTCAAAGCCTAAATTGGCGTTAGAAAGTAATCTAGAATCGCCTACTGGTAATCCTAAACCAAAAGATATGCCAAACTCTTTTATTGATTGATTATTAATGTTTAACCCTGTATTTTCAAACCGCACTCCTGCTCTATAAACTATTCGTTTTAGAAAACTGGTATACGAATTATATTCAGGAATATAAAACCCGCCTAAAGACAATGTAGAGCTGTCATCATAAGCAGTTTCTTCATTACTGTAGAGTGTATTTGAAAAATTACTTGTTTTAAGAGTGGTATACTCTGCACCAATAAACCATTTTCTTGGCTTGCCTATTCCTATTCCATAAGCTAATTTTGATGGTAATGTTAAATCTGTTTCAAGTAATCCTGAAGCTTCTAAATCTTCACTTATATTATTTAGCACAAACTCTTGACCTGATGAGTTTATCGCAATAGTTGAAAATGTTCTTTCATTTTGTGAGGTTAAGCTACTTGAAGGACTGTAGGTTAGACCAGAAATTAATTCTAATTTTTGGTTTATCATAGTTTTGTATGAAAGCCCAAAATTTACATTTAACCCGCTTAAATCTGAATTATTTCGTTCTCTTGATTGATGCTGTATTGGAATACCATTATCATATTGATATTCAATGGTTGAATTTTGTATGTTTCCAAAATTATATTGTACGTCTGCACCTATGCTTAAACCACTAGTAATTTGATAACCTAAGCTTAAAAACACTTTATTTAAACCACCTTCACCTGTAAATCTATTTAAAATATCGCCATCTTCGTTTAAAGATTCTAATTTATACCCAACCGATGTATAGGGTAACAACCCAAAACCAAAACCAAACCTCCCAACTGGTAAAGAAACTGCTAAATAGTTAAAGGTTGTAGATGCCGCTTGATCACTACCAGAATTGCTTTTTAAATTTATGCTTGAATAGTTGCCGCCAATTGTAAACTTTACGGGTCGGCTTTCATTACCCCAAGTAGCTAAGTTTTCACCAGCATATGATGCTGGATTACGTAAATTTACATGAATACTATCGGTGTAAATACTTAAACCTCCCATGCTCCTGTTTTCTACAGTGCCTTTAAAATTTAAACTTCCTATACCATAAAACGAGTAAGGAGATGCCGTACCTTCTTGACTGTAACCGTAAATTGTAAATAAAACTATAAGAACTACTACAAGCTTTTTTATCATGGTTGTGTATTAAATTGTAAAATATAATTCAAACCTTCTAAAAGAAAATTTGGAAGGGCAAATATGCTACTTTTTAATTGTTTAGACAAGAATTTAGCGTCGCCACCTGTTAAAATAACTGTTAAATCTGCATATTTATCTTTATATTGGCTAATAAGCCCATCTATTTCTTCTGAAATACCATAAAAAATACCCGCATGTATTGACTCATTTGTTGATTTTCCTATGCTGCTTTTTGGCGCTTCGGGTTTTAATAGTGGTAATTTTGAAGTGTAGGCGTGTAATGATTTATACCGCATTTGTAATCCTGGTGATATAGCACCTCCCAAATACTGGTTTTTTGATGTTATCAAATCATATGTAATACAAGTACCTGCATCTATAACAAGTACATTTTTTTTAGGAAATTGATGTACCGCTGCACAAGCTAAAGCCATTCTATCTACCCCTAAGGTTGTTGGCGATTTATATAAATTTTTAAAAGGTAATGCGGTTTTAGAATTTACTAGAAGCAAATCAAAAAATGTACTGATTTTTGTAAAATTCTTTTTGCTAATTTGCCCAACCGATGCTATAATAGCCTTATCAATCTGTGGATATTCTGTTTTAATAGTTGTTATAAAATCAATATAATTGGCACCATGAAACGTTTCTTTTCTTATGAGTTTGTCTTCTGAAAAAACAGCCAATTTCACTGAAGAATTACCAATGTCTATAACTAAATTCATATTAATAACACTAAATATCTAAATTAATTAACAACAAATAACACCTATTTATTTTGTAAATATGATATGTACTTGTTTTGTTTTTTCAAAATTAGTTTAAAATAATGGCGTTAATTTTTAATTAACAGCTTGTAAAAATACAATAAGCATTTATTTAATAGGAATAACTTCTTTTTGTTTTACAACTCGAGATAAAACTATTTGTGTTTTAGATTCGCCATAGGTAATTAATTGGTCTATAAAAGTTTCTAAATGTTTATTGCTTTTTAAAACAACTTCCATAACAATATTTTCATCACCTGTAATTCTATAGCAATTTATAACCTCATCAAAGGTTTTAACTTTTTCTAAAAACGGTTTTAATTTACCCATAAAGGCTCTTAGTGTAATTATAGCTTTAAGCTGATAGCCTATTTCAAAAGGAGAAACAATGGTGTTATACCCTTCAATAACACCCATATCTTCCATTTTTTTTATACGTTCAGATACTGCTGGAGAGCTAATACCAACACGCCTGCCAATTTCAGCATTAGACAAGCGAGCGTTTTCTTGTAAACACTTTAAAATTTTAGCATTTAGAACATCTATCTTCATTTAAAAGAAAATTACTGATAATAAATTAAAATTTAAAGCAAATATACAATATTCCTTTAAAATATAAAGACAAATATGTTTAGATGTGCTTAATTTTGGGGTAATTGCTAAGAAGAACAAAAATGTATTCAAATTCCCCATTAAATCTATCGGATTTACCGATATATCAAAAAGCGTTAGAGATTTTTACACTATCGCAAAATATATCGCTATACCTAAATCATGACTTATCTGCTTTAAAACCAGATGGCACCGAAGATAACAATATTTACTTTTCGGGCGATATAGTGCAACAGTCTATTTCATTAGCACCCGAAATAGCCAATGCCGAATTAGAACGTTTTTCTGAAAAAAAACACAAACACCTTGCTTCACTTAAAAGGTTAACAAATATGCTTTACAAAAACTGTTATAGGTTAGAGCGTTCTAACAGCAATGGTAAAGACTTCTTACCTATTTTACGTAGTGAATTAAAAAAATTTAAAAAACTACAAAGTTCTTGGATGCTGACCTTATAATAGTTTAACCTTAGTGTTTCATTCTTTTTATTGTACTTTAAAGTATTGGTTTCATGATCATAATTTCTCAGTATTTGAAGAATATTCAGTTTTGAGGGTGTTCAATTAGAATTATGTAAAAAAACACTAGCTGAACATGAGAAAATTAAAAATTATTCATCATGTTTAAGATTCCCTGTTTTTTTAACTAATTTTAAAACCTCAAGATTACCTGTTTTATGACTAAAATCACCATTTTAATACACTGTAAAGACCAACCAAACATTATAGCTTCTGTAACAAATTTTATAGCTCAAAAAGGAGGCAATATTGTATATATAGACCAACATGTAGACACAGAGCAAAATATCTTTTTTATGCGTTTGGAAAGTGAGTTTTTAGCAACTGCTTTTTCAACTGAAAATTTTAAAGTTCTTTTTGAAGAAACACTTGCCAATAAATTTGATATGAAATGGCGTATTTATTCTTTAGAAATAAAACCAAAAATGGCATTATTTGTTTCAAAATACGATCATTGTTTATATGACTTATTAGGACGTTATAATTCGGGCGAACTAAACTTAGTAATTCCGTTTATTATAAGCAACCATTTAGATTTAAAACCTATTGCCGATAGTTTTAAAATACCGTTTTATCATATACCCGTTACAAAAGATAACAAAGAAGAAGCAGAAAATAAACAATTGGAACTTTTAGAAAAACACGGCGTTAATTTTATTGTTTTGGCTCGCTATATGCAAATAGTTTCAGAAAAATTAATACATAAATTCCCTAATAAAATAATTAACATACACCATTCATTTTTACCAGCATTTGTAGGTGCTAAACCTTATCATTCAGCATATAAACGCGGGGTAAAAATTATTGGTGCAACCAGCCATTATGTTACCCAAGAGCTAGATGCCGGACCAATTATTGAGCAAGATGTTACTAGAGTTACCCATACACATTCTATTAACGATTTAATAGCAAAAGGGCGTGATTTAGAAAAAATTGTCTTGTCTAACGCTGTCAAGCTTCATGCCAACAGAAAGGTGATGGTTTACAATAACAAAACCATTATTTTTTCATAAGTGAAAAGTATCCCCTTCTTTAGCAAAATGAAATCCCAAATTTTGAATACTATCTTTTAAACGATGAGCCCTTTTTAGTCCTGGGTTGGTGTGATTTAAATGAATAAAATAAATTTTTGCCTTTGTTTTGGTTGATTCTTTTTCAAAAAGCTTTACAGTTTCTACAATAAACGGATGTGGTATTTCTGTCATTGGTCTAGAAACTTCACCTTCTTTAAAAAAAGTAGCATCTAAAAACGCATAATCTACTTTTTTTACTTCATCAATAATATTCTTTTTCCATATATGCCATTTGTTAATATCTGGAATAAATAATGCCGATTTTTCATGTCCTTGAATTTTATAACCAACTGTTTCTGAAAACTCATCTCTATGAGGAACTAGAAAAGGAGTTACTTTTAAATTAGAATTTAACACCATAGTTGAATCGTTTTTAAGAGGATTTAAACTAATATTATTAAGCATAACTAATTGTTTCCAAGGTTGGTTATTCTCAATAAAATGTTTGATTTTTGGCATCACATAAACGGGTATAGCTTGAGTATTAAGAGCTTCTCTCCCAAATTGCATTAAACCCGTATAATGCCCAATATGTGCATGGGTTAAAAACACACCATTTACAACTATGTTATTATCTAAATGATTGTCTTTTAATATGTGAAGTTGTTCTGATATATCAGGAGTAGCATCAAAAATCCATTTGTGTTGTTGCTCTAAATCAATTAACCCTAAACACGACACCAATTTTTTAGCTTCTTGCTTGTTGTAATACACTTCACAGCACGGTTTTTTACAATCTATTTG
>JALRJA010000291.1 GCA_023255235.1 Flaviramulus sp. | reverse complement strand
TTTGCTGGAGATTCGTTGCAATGGAGCCCTGTTAGAATGAACGGCGGTACACAACTTTTTAATAATAAATTGAATATTAACTTTGGTGCTACTTTAGACCCCTATGCACTAGATAATAACAACAATAGAATTAATAAATTTAATGTAGAAAATGGCGGAAGCCTTTTTAGATTAACCAGTGCTAATTTTACAGCCAGTTGGTCGCTTTCTAGTAAAAAAGGCGATAAAAAAGATGATGATAACAAAGATGCTGGTATTGAAGAAAACGTGAGAAGTGGCGGTAGAGATGATGATTTGTTTGGTGTTTCTGAAGATTTTGCCAATCAGCAAATAAATAATAAAAAAAATAAAAAAGACGACAAACCAAGCGAATTATACAACTTTAAAATTCCGTGGAATATTAGGTTTGCCTATGCTGTTAATTATTCAAACTCTAGACGGCAAAATGAAATTTCATCACATTCGCTTATGTTCTCAGGTGATATTGATTTATCAGAAAAATGGTCTATTGGTGCATCATCTGGTTATGATTTAAAAAACGCAGGCTTTACCTATACACAATTGCGTTTTGAACGCGATTTATTAAGTTGGCGAATGAATTTTAGTTGGATTCCTTTTAGCACCAGAACTTCATGGAATTTCTTTATAGGTATAAAATCAAGTATATTAAAAGACTTAAAGTATGAAAAACGAAGACAACCCGATATTCAACTTTAAAAAAGAATGTATTGTGTTTTATATATTTTTTAAACAACCCAACTTGATAATTTAATTTCAAAAACATCGTTTTTCCCCATTAAAAACAATAAAATTTATACTGATGAAAAAAATTATTACAACTTCAAAAGCACCAGAACCAATTGGTCCATATAATCAAGCTATATTGGCAGGAAACACCTTATATACTTCAGGGCAAATAGCTTTAAACCCCGAAACTATGCTGTTAGTTTTAGATGATATTAAAGCAGAAACCAATCAAGTTATGCAAAACTTGAAAGCTGTTTTGGAAGCTGCAAATATGACTTTTGAAAACGTGGTTAAATCATCAATTTTTATATCAAACATGGACGATTTTGCTTTAATTAATGATGTGTATGGTAGTTATTTTAATGAAGCCCATGCTCCAGCACGTGAAACTGTGCAAGTAGCCAAATTACCAAAAAATGTAAATGTTGAAATTAGTATGATTGCTATGGAAATGTAACCATACTTTTAAATTTTAAAGTTTAAGTATGCTGTTTGGGTTTGGGCAGTTGTGCTTATAAAACTCTAAATTTGATTTATTGCAAACACCCGGGTAATCGCCCTGAAAGTCTTGAATATCTTGTATTATCTGAAAGTGTAGATGTGGAGCATAATCGCCATTTACTTCTTTAGAACCTAAAGTAGCTATTATTTCACCTTTTTTAAATTCTTGATTAATTGAAATGTTTGATATAGATGCCAAACTTAAATGCCCGTATAATGAATAAAAAATTATATCGTTAATAGTATGCTTTAAAATTATTGTTGGACCATAATCACCATAGTTTGAATTGTTTTTAAAGCTATGTACTTTTGCATCAAAAGGCACTATAACGGGCGTTTCGGCTTTACACCAAAAATCTATACCCAAATGAATGTTGCGTTCTTCTGTCTGTTGGTTATTAAAATGACTGCTTCGTTTGTAAATGGCACGTTCTTCTAAATACCCACCATAAGCAACTAAAGCCCTATTCTCTTTAAGGTAATGTTGTATATAGTTTTCAAGATTATATGACGATGATACATCTATTTTATTCAAATTTGTATTGTGTACCGATAAATCTAAAGATACATATTGCTTTTTAGAAATGGTTGGGTCTAAAACCTGCAACGGTTTAGAACTAATGCTTTTTAGAAATTTAATAAAATCTTGATAATGCATGGTTTACACATTAAAACTAATCTATCACTTTAGCATACAGGTCAAAATCTTCGGCTTCAGTGATTATAACTTTAATAAATTCGCCTGTTTTTAAATAAGTTTTAGTAGCATCAATAAGTACTTCATTATCTACATCGGGAGAATCAAATTCTGTGCGTCCTACATAATAATTACCTTCTTTTCTATCAATGAGAACTAGAAACTCTTTTCCTATTTTTTGTTGATTTAATTCCCATGAAATTTGAGATTGAATTTCCATAATTTGATTGGCTCTTTCTAACTTAATACTTTCTGGCACATTGTCTTTTAATGAGTAGGCATGTGTGTTTTCTTCGTGTGAATAGGTAAAACATCCTAAACGTTCAAAACGCATATCTTTTACCCATTGTTTAAGTATTTGAAAATCGTTTTCGGTTTCACCCGGATAACCAACAATTAGAGTTGTTCTGATACAAATTTGTGGTACTTTTTCTCTAAAGGTTTGTAAAAGTAATGTTGTTTTTTCTTTAGTTGTACCTCGTCTCATACTTTTTAAAATAGTATCAGAAATATGTTGAAGAGGTATATCTATATAGTTACATATTTTTGGTTCTGCTTTCATAACATCTAAAACATCCATAGGGAAACCTGTTGGAAATGCATAATGCAAACGAATCCACTCGATACCTTCAACTTTTACAAGTTCTTGGAGCAATTGAGCTAAGTTTCTTTTTTTGTATAAATCGAGCCCGTAGTAAGTTAAATCTTGTGCAATTAAAATAATTTCTTTAACGCCTTTAGCTGCCAATTTTTCTGCTTCAATAATAAGTGCTTCAATAGGTGTGCTTTTGTGTTTGCCTCTCATTATAGGAATAGCACAAAACGAACAAGGTCTATCACAGCCTTCAGCTATTTTTAAATAGGCATAATTTTTAGGTGTGGTTGTTAAGCGTTCGCCTATTAACTCATGTTTATAGTTGGCACCCAATACTTTCAATAAAGCGGGTAGTTCGGTAGTGCCAAAATAGGCATCTACATTTGGTATTTCTTTTACTAAATCTGGTTTGTAACGCTCACTCAAGCAGCCTGTTACAAACACTTTATCAACAAGTCCATCTTCTTTTTTTTGTACATACTCTAAAATGGTATTCACGCTTTCTTCTTTGGCATTATTAATAAATCCGCATGTATTAATAACCACTATATTCCCTTCTTGTTGGTGAACTACATTTTTTCCATTGGCTTGAAGTTGTCCCATAAGGACTTCACTATCGTAAACATTTTTACTGCAACCAAGTGTTACAACATTTATCGTATTTTTTTTAAGTGTTTTTGTACGCATGCTATTCTATAATAAGTGCGCAAAGATAGGTAATGATTACTGATTATAAGCTAGTTTAATGATGAATAGGTTTTATAAAAAACTCAATAATTAAACCATTATAAAGCATTTTCTATAATCTCATTTACTACCTCTGGGTTTAAAAGCGTACTAGTATCGCCAAGATTAGCCGTTTCTTTACAAGCTATTTTTCTTAAAATACGTCTCATTATTTTACCACTTCTTGTTTTTGGCAAACCACTTGTAAACTGTATTTTGTCTAGTTTTGCTATAGGGCCAATATGCTCTGTAATAATTTGATTAATTTCTTTTCTTAAATTATCATGATTTCTTGTTTCACCAACATCTTTTAAAATAACGTAACCGTACAAGGCATTTCCTTTTATATCATGCGGAAAACCCACAATAGCACTTTCTGCTACTGCCGGATGTTCATTAATGGCATCTTCAATAGGTGCTGTACCTAAATTGTGACCTGATACAATAATAACATCATCTACTCTACCGGTAATTCTGTAATAGCCAACCTCATCACGCAATGCACCATCACCCGTAAAATAGTTGTTTTTATAAGCTGAGAAATAAGTCTCTCTGTATCGTTCATGATTACCCCAAATTGTTCTTGCTATACTAGGCCAAGGGAATTTAATACAAAGTCTTCCTTCAACTTGATTGCCTTTAATTTCTTGTCCGTTTTCATCCATTAATGCAGGTTGAATGCCTATAAAAGGTAAGGTTGCATAAGTGGGTTTTGTAGGAGTTACAAAAGGTATAGGCGTTATCATAATACCGCCTGTTTCGGTTTGCCACCAAGTATCAACAATAGGGCTTTTTTTCTTTCCTACATTATCGTTATACCAATGCCAAGCTTCTTCATTTATGGGTTCTCCTACAGAACCTAAAACTTTTAAAGATGATAAGTCGTGTTTTTCAATTAACTCAACACCTTCTTTTGCTAAAGCTCTTATAGCTGTTGGTGCTGTATAAAATTGAGTTACTTTGTGTTTCTGTACTATCTCCCAAAAACGTCCAAAATCTGGGTAACTGGGCACTCCTTCAAACATTAAAGTTGTTGCGCCGTTTGCTAGTGGTCCATAAATGATGTAGCTATGTCCTGTAATCCAGCCAACATCTGCAGTACACCAATAGACATCAGACTCTTTATACTGAAATACATTTTTAAAAGTATATGCTGTGTAAACCATGTAACCAGCAGTTGTATGAACCATGCCTTTTGGTTTTCCTGTTGAACCCGAAGTATATAAAATAAACAACGGATCTTCAGCATCCATAATTTCTGCATTACAGTCGCTTGAAGCTTCATCTAAAAGGGGTTGTAACCAATAATCTCTACCTGTTTTCATGGTTATTTTGGAATGAATGCGTTTGGCTACTAAAACCGTTTTTACTCCTGGGCAACTTTTTAAAGCTTCATCTACAATACTCTTTAAATCAATAGTTTTTGCACCTCTATAAGAGCCATCGCTGGTTATAACCATCTGGCAATCACAATCATTTATTCTAGTTGTTAATGCCGTTGCTGAAAATCCTGCAAACACTACAGAATGTATGGCACCAATTCTAGCACACGCCAGTACAGAAATTGCTAATTCAGGAATCATGGGAAGGTAAATACAAACACGATCACCTTTTTTGATGCCTTGTTTTTTTAAAACATTAGCAAATTTATTAACCCGTTTGTATAATTGTTCATAGGTTATTTTTTCTGAAGGTTCATTAGGGTTATTTGGTTCAAAAAGAATAGCTGTTTTATTTGCGCGTGTTGCTAAATGTCTATCAATGCAATTTTCGGTGATATTAAGTTTGGCACCTTTAAACCAGGTTACTTCTGGTTTAGCAAAATCCCAATCTAACACACTATCCCATTTTTTTCGCCATAGAAAATGTTCTTCGGCTACTTCTTCCCAAAAATTTTCAGGTTCGCGTATTGATTTTCTATAAACTTGAAAATATTCTTCTAAGTGTTTTATATGATAATTGCTCATAATTGTGTGCTTTTAAGTGCTTTTACTAATAACATAAAAATAGCGATACTAAAATAACCGTTTTATTTAATGATTTATAGCATTTCCTACGCCACTTGGTATTCTAATTAACTCTACCATGTCTTGTACTTCGTTAGGTGGCTTGGGTGTAAATTTCATAATAACTATAGACACTATAAAATTTAAAGTCATAGCCACACTACCAAAACCTTCTGGTGATATACCAAACCACCATTCGCTTTTATTAGGAAGTACCTCATCAAACCAACCGAGTTTATATTTTATCATGTATAAGAGCATTGTAATAGTACCTACAAGCATGCCAGCTACAGCGCCTTCTTTATTCATTCGTTTATAAAAGATACCTAAAATAATAGCGGGAAAAAAAGAGGCTGCAGCCAAACCAAATGCTAAAGCTACAACAGCAGCTACAAAACCAGGTGGATTAATACCAAAATAACCAGCTACACAAACAGCTCCAATAGAAGCTAAACGAGCAGCTATTAACTCGTTTTTTTCAGAAATAGAAGGGTTTATTATTTTTTTAATTAAATCATGAGATACAGATGCCGAAATAACTAATAGCAAACCTGCAGCAGTAGATAAAGCCGCAGCTAAGCCACCAGCTGCAACTAATGCTATAACCCAGTTTGGCAATTTGGCTATTTCTGGGTTTGCTAACACCATAATATCATTATCTACTATCAACTCATTTGTATCCTTATTAGCAAGATATTGAATAAGACCATCGTTATTTTTATCTGTAAATGTTATAAGCCCTGTGCTTTCCCATTTTTTAAACCATTGTGGAACGCTAGAATAGTTTTTATTAGAAACCGTTTCAATTAAATTAGTTCTGGCAAACACAGCAACAGCTGGTGCCGTAGTATATAAAATAACTATTAGCAATAGAGCAATTCCTGCAGATTTACGAGCATCTTTAACATTTTTAACGGTAAAAAAACGCACTATAACATGAGGTAAACCAGCTGTTCCAACCATTAAAGCTAAGGTTATTGCAAATACATCTATCATAGATTTAGAACCTTGAGTATATTCAGAAAACCCTAGCTGAGTACTTAACCCGTCTAATTTATCTAATAAATAAGTTCCTGAGCCATCTGCTAGTGTGCTTCCAAAGCCTAATTGTGGTATGGGGTTTCCTGTCATTTGAAAAGAAATAAAAATAGCAGGTACCATAAAGGCAAAAATTAATACACAATATTGAGCTACTTGTGTATAGGTGATGCCTTTCATTCCGCCTAGTACTGCGTAAAATAAAACTATAAGCATTCCTATAATAACACCTGTATTTATATCAACTTCTAAAAAGCGTGAGAATACAATACCAACGCCACGCATTTGACCGGCAACATAAGTAAAGGATACTAATAACGCACAAAAAACAGCTACCAATCTGGCAGTTTTAGAATAATATCTATCGCCAATAAAATCGGGTACGGTAAATTTGCCAAACTTTCGTAAATAGGGAGCTAGCAAAAGTGCAAGAAGCACATAGCCACCTGTCCATCCCATTAAATAAACCGCACCATCGTAGCCTGCAAAAGAAATAATACCAGCCATAGAAATAAAAGATGCCGCACTCATCCAATCTGCAGCAGTTGCCATTCCGTTTGCTAAGGGTGAAATACCACCGCCTGCTACATAAAAATCTTTAGTAGAATTGGCTCTTGACCAAATGGCAATTCCTATGTATAATGAAAAGGTAATACCTACTAAAATATAGGTCCATTGTTGAACACCAATAAGATTTAAAAAAAATATACTAATCATCATAACCATATTTTTTATCAAGTTTATTCATAAGGCGTACATAAACAAAAATAAGTACTACAAATACATACATAGCACCTTGTTGTGCAAACCAAAAACCGAGTTTAAAACCTGCAATTTTAACTTTATTGAGTTCGTCTTTAAATAAAATTCCGGCTCCATAAGACACTAAAAACCAAATGGATAATAGAATAAATAGATAGTATATATTTTTTTTCCAATATACTTTTGCGCTATTTTGTTTCATTAATAATTTTTAATATTATGTAAAATTTGATGCTAATATAATTTATTTTGAGTAAAACTTTAAAAACTAGGGTATTTTAAAATTGACGTAATTAAAAACAATAAAAAATATATTAGTTTAGACCTTTAGACTTTTATTTTTTTAGAATATATTTACCGTTTACAATCTAATTACTTTTGCAAGAAAAGCGTTTATATTTTATTGATGCCGTAAGGGCATTTGCCATATTAATGATGCTACAAGGGCATTTTATTGATACTTTACTCAACCCTATTTACAGAGATAAAACAAACGCCATTTACAATATTTGGTCTTACTTTAGAGGTATAACAGCACCTGTTTTTTTTACTATTTCTGGTTTGGTTTTTGCCTATTTATTACTGCGTGCCTACGCCAAAGGAAATGATTTACCAAGGATAAAAAAAGGGCTTTCTAGGGGTTTATTATTACTTGCCATTGGCTATAGTTTACGAATTAACCTAGTTAGTTGGTTAGAAGGTTATTTTAGCAACTACATTCTTGTTATTGATGTGCTACAATGTATTGGTTTATCTATAATTTTACTTGTTTTTTTACATATACTATTAAAACGATACAGCTATATTTTTTCTATAGTTTTATTTTTTATAGGGTGTTTGTGTTTTGTTACAGAACCTTTATATAGAACACTAACACTAAATACTGTTCCGTTGTTTTTTGCTAATTATTTAACCATTGCAAATGGGTCTATTTTTACTATTCTACCTTGGTTTGGTTACTCGGCATTTGGGGCATTTTTATCTACTATTTTTTTTAGACACTCACATAAAAATCGTTTTAGAGGCATTGCTATTGCAACGTTTTTTAGTGTTGGTTGGTTGCTTATTTACCAATCCTCTTGGATTTTATTTAAACTTAGTATTATAACCGATATTGACTTATTAAAAAAGAGTGCCGATTATAATTACTTATTTACCAGATTGGGCAATGTTCTTATTTTATTTGGTGTTTTTTATTCTTTAGAACGTTTTTTAAAGCGTTCTATAATAGTACAAATAGGAGGAAAAACATTGTCTATTTATGTTATTCATTTTGTGTTGCTTTATGGAAGTTACACGGGTTATGGGCTTAAACGCTTTTTTAACAAATCGTTAGAGCCAATGGAAGCTATTTTGGGTGCTATATTATTTATGATTGTGGTGTGTATAATGTCATTTCATTATGCAAAAACCAATGCTCATAAATTGATATTAACTATTATTATTAGAAAAAACAATCTTTAATTTTTTGTATCGCCTTCGTT
>JALRJA010000188.1 GCA_023255235.1 Flaviramulus sp. | reverse complement strand
CACCTTTTCCAGAAGACATACTCATACTGAGCTGCATATTATCTAAAACATTGCTTAAAAAATCGGCTAAATTATTGGCAGCAGTAACAGTAAATTGTTGATTAGAAACCCCTTGATAAACTTGGCTTTGAGATAAAAATTCTAAGGACTTATCTATATTGTAATAAACCTCAGTGATTTCATTATTAACACGCTCTGAAAGTTTGGGGTTTCTAAGAGATAGGGCAAAAAGACTATCGTCTATATGCTGAAAATGCTCTCTTAAATTATGTTGCTTTTTTAAATAATTGGCATACTTATTATTGTTTTCTTCAATCTCAGTAAATTGATTCATTACGGTTTCTTGGTCAAAAGAAAATAAAACCAAATTATCTAAAATTTGCCTAAGCATTTCTACATCCTCTTGAATCTGTTCCATATTAGAAGATAGCATTTGTTGTTGCATCTTTTGGCTCATTTGTTTCATTTTTTGAGCTGCTTTTTTTTGATTCTTTTGGGCTTTTTTTATGTTTTGGTTGTCTTCAGATTTGTTGTCTTCTTGTTTTTTTAACTCATCAAAAGCGTCTTGTTGTTCTTTATCTATTTCCTTTTCATCTAACTTGTCTCTTGGTATATCTATTGGTTTTTTTAATGCGTTGCTTTCCTTTTCTAAATCTTCAATGTCTTTTTTAAAATCCTCAAATTGTTTGTTTAACGCTTCTTGTTTATCCTTGTTGTTTTTATCTGTTTCAGATTCATTAGATAGCTTTTCTTGCTCTTTAGATAGATTCATTAAATCGTCTTTTAACTTCTCTAATTTCTTTTCTACATAGAAACGCTTGGTTAATTCTAACAACTGTTCTAAGCTTCTTTTTTTATTCTTATTTTGTTTGGCTAACTCTTCGAGCTTTGGTGATAACTCTTCTTTATTAATTTTTTCTTGTAACTTTTCAAGTTCTTCTAAAATCTTTTCATCTTGTATTAGTTTCTCTTCATTCTCTTTTAAACGCTCTTTTAAATCTTCTTTAAATAAATCCTCCTTTTCGCTATCTTTTTGGAAATCCTCTAAGTTGTCTTTTAACTTTTTATTAAAGTTCTTAATCATTTCATCTTGTTGCTTCTGACGCTTAAAAAAAGCTTCTAATTTCTTTTTGTCATTAAAATTGAGCGTATTCTTCTCTTTTTGAGTTTTAGTTAAGTCTTCTAAACTTTTTTCTTGCTCAGTAAATTTGTCAAGCGATTTGTCTAAATCTTTAATAGTCTTATTTTGCTGCTCTAATTGCTTGTTTTCTTCTTCTTCCTTTGTACGCTTTCTATAAGTAAACACCTTACTTTTAACACTTTTAAACTTGTTAATAGCATCATTATCAAATACTTGAAAGTATAATTCATAAGGAATACCTGGTTCTATTTCTAGGTTATTTGGAAAAGCGGTGATAAATTCGGCTATATTTGAATTGGCTATAGGGATGTTTTCAAACTTCTTTAGTGATTCTTTTTCTGAAGGATAGTAAACCAACTGCAGCTTGCTTATTCCATAGTCGTCGTTTAACAAACCATAAAAATAAAGCGTTTGCAAATCTGTAGTGTCTTGCTCAACTTGTAAATTAATTTCTGGATATTGATCTTTTACTACCTTTATTTGAAACTCTAAATTTTCGTAATTGCTTAGCTTTTTATTACTGGTGCTTATAATATAATTTAAGTTGTTGTAAATTGGTTTTGAGGCTTTAAAAACAGCTTGTTCTACTAAGCTAAAGTGTAAGGTGTCTTTAGAATATAAATAAACTGCATCTGTGGCTTTTGTTTGCATACGCCATGTAACACGAGTGCCTTCGGGTACTAAGGCGTTTCCTGAGCTTTTTAAAACCGCATCCTTCTTGTTTGTGTAGCTTGGGTAGTCTAAAGCCATTTCAAAACCTAATATCATAGGCGTTTCTACTACATTAATAGTATATGGTTTTGAACTAATTTGATTTGCCAATAACTGAAAAGTAAGTGACTCTTTTGGTTTTGAAAACAGGTACTCAAACTCACCAACGCCAGTTTGTTGTAAAAAGTAGGTTTCATTATGATACCTTATTTGAACCTGCTCTGGGATAATGTCTCCTATGGTTTTAACAACTATTTTAAAGTCGTTGTTTTCAATGGCATTTAAGTGGTCGTTTAAAACATAAAAAGTAAATGGTGCTGGTGGCTGGTATGCTGTTTTATAATTTACAACGCGTTCATAACTCGCTCCAAACCAACTAGAATTACCCGTTAAAAAAGTAACTAGCAAAATTAAAACCGGAATAGCTGCATATTTTAAATACTTAGTATTCTTTTTAAAATTTATGGCACGTTTAAAAGGTATTGGTTTTAGTTCTAAGGCTTTTTGCTCAATGCTAGCCAACAATAACTCCGATTTTAAATGATTTTGATTTAACTGAAGCACATTAACCAACTTGTCGTTTACTTGCGGAAAATGTTGCCCTATAATTTTAGAAGCCTGTTCATGACTCAAGCCTTTTTGAAGCTTAAACAATCTGGATAAAGGCAAAAAAATAAACTTAACCAACAAGGCTAATTCTACAAAAACAAACAGCCAAAAAAGAATGCTCCTTGCGGTAGTATTTAGCCATAAAATATGTTCAATAAAAAGGGTAAATAAAAAATATAAAAAGCCAATTGCAAAAAATAAAATAACGCCTCTAAGCAATTCATTAGTGTAATAGCGCCTAACAAATGCTTCTAATTTTTCTAAGATGTTATTAAAATTTGTCAATTTGAATTATTTAACTTACTAAACTACAATTTTATTTTAAACTTTCGTTTTTCAACTTTATTAAAACTTCGTTAATTATTATAAAAAGAAAAACTTTAGCATCACAGCCTTTGGCTTATAGCATAATATTTATCTTTGTCACAAATTAAAATGATATGACAGAAAATGTACGTGTTCGTTTTGCACCAAGCCCTACCGGTCCTTTGCATATAGGTGGTGTTCGCACGGCGTTATTTAATTATTTATTTGCAAAAAAGCATCATGGCACTTTTATTCTTCGCATTGAAGATACAGACCAAAGCAGATATGTTGAAGGTGCCGAACAATACATTATCAACGCATTACATTGGTGTGGTATTCCTTTTGACGAAGGTCCTAATAAAAACGAAAAATTTGGTCCTTACCGTCAAAGTGAGAGAAAACACCTATATAAAAAATATGCCGATATGCTTATAGCTTCTGGTGATGCCTATTATGCTTTTGATACTGCAGAAACTCTGGAATCTCACAGAAAAGACCATGAAGAAAAAGGGAAAACATTTATATATAATTGGCACAACAGACACAAATTATGTAATTCGTTATCGCTTAACGCGGAAGAAGTCAAAGCAAAATTATATGCAGGTGATGCTTATGTTATTCGTTTTAAAAACCCACAAGACCAAACTTTGCACTTAACAGATAGTATTCGTGGTGATATTAAAATTGATACTGCTGTTTTAGATGATAAAGTATTGTTTAAAAGTGATGGTATGCCAACCTACCATTTGGCTAATGTTGTAGATGACCATTTAATGAACATATCGCATGTTATTCGTGGTGAAGAGTGGCTGCCAAGTTTGGCTTTGCACTACCAATTATATAAGGCTTTTGGTTGGAATACTCCACAGTTTGCACACTTGCCACTTATACTAAAACCTACCGGAAAAGGTAAATTAAGTAAACGCGACGGTGATAAATTAGGGTTTCCTGTATTTCCTTTGCAATGGAAAGACCCCAAAACACAAGACGTTTCAAGAGGCTACAAAGAAGAAGGCTATTTTCCTGAAGCTATGGTTAATTTTTTAGCTCTTTTAGGATGGAATCCAGGTACAGAACAAGAACTTTTTACTCTCACCGAATTAGTACATAATTTTGACCTAAAGCGTGTAAATAAATCTGGAGCTCGTTTTGATCCTGATAAAACAAAATGGTTTAACCACCATTACATGCAAGAGCAAAAAAATGAGGATTTAGCCAAACTATTCAAACCTTTTGTTGATAACAAATTAAGCGATAAAACAAAAGAAATAAACCCTACTGAACAAGGAATAGATATTGCCTATATTGCTTTAGTAATTGGCTTA
>JALRJA010000136.1 GCA_023255235.1 Flaviramulus sp. | reverse complement strand
GTAGCTATGACGCTGGTGAAATATGGCATTTACTGGACACTCGACATCAAATACCAATAACTAAACTTGATATAGACCAGTTGAGCAGAGCAGATTTAAAACCTAGCGGTAATTACCTAATGGAAGATGTTCATAGCATAGGCGGAACACCTGCCGTTATGAAATATTTATTAGATAATGGTTTTCTGCATGGTGATTGTATGACCGTTACTGGCAAAACTTTAGCTGACAATTTAAAAAATGTAGAACCTCTTAAATTTGATGATACCCAAGAGGTTATTTACCCTAAAGATAAGGCACTAAAATCGTCAGGAAATTTGCAAATTCTCTACGGTAACTTAGCCTTAGAAGGTGCTGTTGCAAAAATATCAGGAAAAGAAGGCTTAGTATTTCAAGGAAAAGCTGTTGTGTATGATGGCGAACAAGCTGCAAACACCGGAATTTCAAATGGTGAAGTAGAAAAAGGCGATGTAGTTGTTATAAGATACGTTGGTCCAAAAGGAGGACCCGGAATGCCTGAAATGTTAAAACCCACTTCTCTTATTATGGGAGCTGGTTTAGGAAAATCGGTGGCTTTAATAACCGATGGTCGTTTTTCTGGAGGAACTCACGGTTTTGTAGTAGGACACATAACACCCGAAGCACAATCGGGAGGCAATATTGGCATTATAAAAACAGGCGATATAATAAAAATTAGTGCCGAAGACAACTCTATAAACGTTTTACTTTCTGATGAAGAACTTGCCCAAAGAAAAAAACAATGGGTAGAACCAGAATTAAAACATAAAAAAGGCATTTTATATAAGTATGCAAAATCAGTAGCATCTGCATCAAAAGGCTGTGTTACAGACGCATTTTAATTTTTCAATAGTAGAAATCTCATAAATTGGAAAAAACAATTATGAATACACAAACATCAAACAACCCTACAAAAGTGGTTAACAAAACACAACGAATTACAGGTAGCGAAGCTATAATAAAGTGTTTAATCGCCGAAGGCGTAGATATTCTTTATGGTTATCCAGGAGGTGCCATTATGCCTGTTTATGATGAATTATTTAAATACCAAGATCAAATTCATCATGTTTTAACACGTCATGAGCAAGCAGCCACCCATGCCGCACAGGGTTATGCTCGTATATCTGGAAAAGTAGGTGTTGCTATGGCAACATCAGGACCTGGAGCCACAAATTTAATTACAGGAATAGCAGATGCCCAAATAGATTCAACACCAATGGTTTGCATAACTGGTCAGGTTTTTTCACACTTGTTAGGAAGTGATGCTTTTCAAGAAACAGATATTGTAGGTATTTCTACCCCAGTTACCAAATGGAATCATCAAGTCACCAAAGCTTCAGAAATTCCTGAGGTTTTAGCTAAGGCATTTTACATAGCAAAAAGCGGTCGTCCTGGTCCTGTTTTAATTGATATAACTAAAGATGCACAAGTTTCGGAGTTTGATTTTAAATATGAAAAATGCACCGGAATCCGTAGTTATATTCCAGTACCAAAAACCAATTTAGAAGCTGTAAAAGCAGCAGCAGATATAATTAATTCGGCTAAAAAACCCATGATTGTTTGGGGGCAAGGTGTTATTCTTGGTAAAGCCGAAAACGAGTTAAAAGCAGTTATTGAAAAAGCCGGTATTCCTTCAGCATGGACTATCTTAGGTGCATCTGCATTACCAACCGCACACCCTTTAAATATTGGAATGGTAGGAATGCATGGAAATTATGCACCCAATAAACTAACCAATGAATGTGATGTTCTTATTGCCATAGGTATGCGTTTTGACGACCGTGTAACGGGCAATTTAAATACCTATGCAAAACAGGCTAAAATTATCCATTTTGATATAGACCCTGCAGAAATTGATAAAAATGTAAAAACAGATGTAGCTGTATTAGGAGATTCTAAAGATAGTTTAGTAAAATTACTGCCATTACTTAACCAAAATAGTCATGATTCTTGGCTTCAAGAGTTTAAAGAGTTATATGATATTGAATATGAAAAAGTTATAAAAA
>JALRJA010000096.1 GCA_023255235.1 Flaviramulus sp. | reverse complement strand
ATAATAATGTTTGATGTTTTCTTGGTACAGTCTCTAAAACTTGATTTATTTGTGGTGTAAAACCCATATCTAACATTCGATCGACTTCGTCTAGAACTAAAAAAGAAGTATTTCTAAGATCTAATGTTCTTCTTTTTAAGTGATCATTTATTCTTCCAGGAGTACCCACAATCAAACGAGGATTTCTTCTCATTTGTTTTAATTGTTTTTGCATAGGACTTCCGCCTATAAGTAAAGAAGATCTAATATTTCCTCGCCCTATTAAATTGTTCATTGTTTGCATTACTTGTGAAGCAAGTTCTCTGGTTGGGGTGATAATTAAAGCTGTTTCTTTTTTTGTTTTGAGAAGAAAGTTTATAAGTGGGATCCCAAAAGCAGCTGTTTTTCCAGTTCCTGTTTGAGCAGATACAATAACATCTTTTTTTTCTAAAACACACGGAATGGTTTTTTCTTGAACTAAAGTTGGGTTATCATACCCTACTTTGGCAATAGCTCTTAAAATAGGTTTGTTTAACCCTAGGTTTTTAAATGACATGCATAATTGTTTAGCACAAATATAAGCTAAACAAATTCAATTGTGTTTTAATTTTTACAAACCCATACAAATTACAAACTGCCTAAAAAGGTATTTTATAGAAAGCTAAAATACCTTTTTAGGCAGTTTGTAGGGTTATTTAATAACTATGTTAACCAGTTACTAAACGAAAACCTTCACCATGAATATTGAGTATTTCTACTTTTGGGTCTGATTTTAAATACTTGCGAAGTTTGGCTATATACACATCCATACTTCGTGAGGTAAAGTAATTATCATCTCTCCATATTTTGGTAAGTGCTAATTCTCTTGGCATTAAATCATTTTCATGTAAAGCCAACAGACGTAATAATTCGTTTTCTTTAGGTGATAGTTTGATTGATTCACCACCATCAAATTTTAAAAAGCGTAATTTTGAGTTTAAATCAAATTTGCCAATTTTAAACTCAAACTGCTTACTATCTGAAATTGTTTCTGTGGCTTTACGTTGTATAATGGCTTTTATTTTCATTAACAGTACTTCACTGTCAAAGGGTTTGTTTAGATAATCATCTGCACCTACTTTATAGCCTCTTAAAACATCTTCTTTCATTGTTTTAGCGGTTAAAAAAATAATAGGTACATCTTTACTTTTCTCGCGTATTTCTTTGGCTAAAGTAAAACCATCTTTATAAGGCATCATAACATCTAAAATGCACAAATCGAAGTTGTTTTTTTTAAACTTTTCAAAGCCTTCCATGCCATTTTTAGCAAGTATAACCTCATAGTCGTTTATTGTTAAATAATCTTTAAGAATGGTTCCAAAATTTGGATCATCTTCTACTAATAGTATTCTCTTTTTTTGATCTTCCATAATTTATGATATTAGGGGTAGTTTTATTATAAAAGTACTTCCTTGGTGCTTTTCTGTTTCAACTGTTACAAGACCTTGATGGTCTTCTACAATTTGTTTTACATAAGCTAATCCCAAACCATGTCCTTTTACATTGTGAATATTGCCTGTGTGTTCTCTATAAAATTTATCAAATGCTTTTTTGGCGGCTGTTTTGCTCATGCCGTTTCCATGATCTTTAATTTTTAAAAAAATATTGGTTCCTACGTTTTCAGTATAAATTTCAATTTCTGGTGCATTAGCAGAATATTTTACAGCATTATCTAATATATTTACTATAACATTGGTAAAGTGCGTGTCATTTGCTAAAACAAATGTTTTTTCGGCTTCTAAAAACGTTTTTATATAACCTTGTCTATCTTCTACTATAAGCTCTACGTGGGTTAAGGCGTCTAAGATTAGGTCGTGAAGGTTAACTCTATCCTTACTTATGTTTAACTCTTTTTTTTCTAGTTTAGATATTCGTAATACATTTTCTACTTGGGCGTGCATGCGTTTGTTTTCTTCCTTTATCATGGTAAGATAACGCAGAATTTTATTTTTGTCATCAATTATTTTAGGATTTTTTATGGCGTCTAAGGCTAAATTAATGGTAGCAATAGGTGTTTTAAACTCATGCGTCATATTGTTTATAAAATCACTTTTAATTTCTGATATTTTTCGTTGTTTTAAAAGTTGATATAAGGCGCTTGAATATGTTAAAATAATAATAGATGTAAATATAATTGATAAGAAAATCATACCTATAACAGCTGATAGTATAAACTTTCTATCGTCTGGAAAGTTTACCAAAAGCTTATAAATACTTTGGTTGTTTTCATCATAAAAAATAGGAATACTAAATGTAGCGTTTTCTTCATTTTCAAAGTTGTCACTATGCACTTTGGTAGCTAAATCATTGCTGTAAATTGCAAATTCAAAATGAATATCTATATCGTCTTTTTTTAATTTTTCAGATAATAATTCTCTTATTCGTTGCTCTGAAACTCTTTTGTGAATGGGTGTTTTTTTTGATATTTCTTTAAAACTCTTTTCAAAACTTATACGCTGAGCTTCACTTATAGTACCGGTTCTTATAATAGTTGAAATTGGGCTTTTTATATCTTTTTCATAGGGTTCAAAATTGCTGTAAATTTCTGTGGTTGAATTTCCTATAATATTTTTTATATCAAGACTATCTAAACCTATGTCAAAGAGCGAAGATGATAGTTTATAGTTTTCTTCTAAAACATTACTTCTATATATGAGCATTTCTTTAGTACTGTTGTTTTTTTGATATACTAGTAACTGTGAAACCGCTGTAGAATCTACATCTTTTTCTCTATTAAATAAACTCTGAACATTCTCAAAGGCAGTCTCTATTTCGTTTTCTTCTATTGTATTTGAAACATAACTTAGAGCCTTTACAACATTAAATTTAAAACGTTCTTTTTCGTTATTTACCGAATCATTTATATAATAAGCCTGTATAGATATAATACCAATAAGTGATAAGCTCATTAATATAATTAACAGGATGAAAATTCGTTTACTCATCAATCAAATTTAACATTTTAACATTTAGCCCAATTGGTTTTAACCTTACATTAACAAAATTTGTTAGAATTATATTAAGACTCCGTTAGTTTAAGAAGCTCATCATGTATTTTAAGTACTTGTGTTTTGGTGTGGGCAATTGTGTTGTTAGTAATAACAAAATGCGATTTTTTTATACGTTCTTTATCTGTCCATTGGTTTTTCATAATAGCTTCAATGTTGTCTTTGGTTGTGGTATCGCGTTTTAATAATCGCTCTATCCGTAATGCTTTTTTTGCTGTTACTGTTATAACATAATCACACCATTTATAACCGCCATTTTCAAATAAAATGGCAGCTTCTTTTATAACGTAAGGTGATTTTTGCTTCTCTGCCCATTTTTTAAAATGGGTAGTTATTTTTGGATGTACAATCTTGTTTATTTTATCTAAATACACGCTATTATTGAAAATAATTTTGGCTATATATGGTTTGTTAAGCTTGCCTGAAACATAGGCGTTTTCTCCAAAGAGTTTTATGAGTTTTCGTTTTACAACTTTAGATTTTTGCATTATTTTTTTAGCCTCTTCATCTGCAATATAAACAGGAATACCAAGTGATTCAAACTGTTTTGCAACCGTTGTTTTACCACTACCTATACCGCCTGTAAGTCCTACTATAACCATTAGTTTACTATAAATTCTATGCGTTGTTGGTTAATTTTGGCACTTTTTACTTTTTCAGAAATTTTTTCAAACTCTGGAATTAAAAAAGTTTGATTATCACTTATTTTATTGTAATCGCAAATTACTTTAAAATCGTTATTTGTAACATTATTATAATTACTTAAACTAACATAATATGAAACAGTTACCTTCTTTGGAAAATATTTTAATTCTTTATCTTTTGGAGTATTTATAATTATTATTGGCACACTTAAAGTGCCTTCTGTAAACTTTTCAACGGTAGTTTTAACCAAAACTTCTTGACTAGAATAGCTTATATCTTGATTGTTACTTGGCAGATTTAGCGCTATTTTTTCTGATAAATTTGATTTTACATCATTAAAAGTAATGTCTTTAGTTTCTAAAAAATTAATTTTAGAGACCACTACATCTGGTCCTACAATTGTAATA
>JALRJA010000381.1 GCA_023255235.1 Flaviramulus sp. | reverse complement strand
CCATAGGAGGCACATACAACAACAAACCACTAGGTAGCATAGGCGATTTAGGCTGTTTTTCTTTCGATTTTGTAAAAACCATTACCTGCGGCGAAGGCGGAGCCGTAATAACCAACAACAGCCAGTATCACACAAATGCCGATTACTACAGCGACCACGGTCATGACCATATAGGCAATGATAGAGGAGCCGAAACGCATCCGTTTTTAGGATATAATTTTAGAATTTCAGAGTTACACGCAGCCGTAGGTTTAGCACAAGTGAGACGCCTTCCCGAATTTTTAAAAATTCAAAAGAAAAACTATACCATTATACGCCAAACACTATCACAAATTCCAGAAATTACCTTTAGAACCGTACCAAAAGGTGGTGAAGAAAGCTATGCTTTTTTAAATTTCTTCTTACCCAATTTAGAAATTACCAGAAACGTTTCGGCAGCATTAAAAAAAGAAGGCGTAGATGGCTGTTTTCATTATTACGATAATAATTGGCATTACATAAGAAAATGGGAACATTTAAAACACTTAAAAACCTTATATCCTATTTCTTCGCAAGTAAAAGAAGGCTTAAAACACCTTCAAACAAAGTCATTTGAGCAATCAAACCATTATATTGGGCGTAACTTATCGTGCTTAATAAAATTATCATGGACAGAAGCCGAAACCCAGCAAAGAGCCGATAAAATGCTGCGTTGTATTACGGCTTGTTTATAAAAAAAGTGTTTTAAGCTTTTTGTATTGGTTATGTAGGGGTGTTTTGTATGGGGTTTAATTTATTAATAAATAAATTTGCTTCAAATTATAACTATGACCAATTACTACCTAACCAGTATTATTTTATCACTTTTTTTTTCAACTACCCTCGCAGCACAGCAAATGCCTATTGATTTTTCTGAGTCTGCAGAAAACTTTAGCGTTTGGGGATTAAGCACATTTGCTAAACGACCATCACCTACAGACTCTAGTAATATAGTTGGTGAATTTTTTCATGGAGCTTCAGCCGCAGAACAAGGTTATTTTATAGATTTAACAAGACCCATAGATTTAAATTCTCAAAGTACTATAACACTTTTGTTTTATGCATTTGATCCCAACACGCATACTGTTACATTAAAATTAGAACGTGGCGATAATGGAAATATTCAAATAACAAACAGTATATCATCTCAAACAACGTGGTCTACCATGTCTTTTGATTTTTCAACAATAGGAGCTAGTGGTAACTATAATAGATTAACCATTCTTATAGACAATGGTAATGCAACCCCAGGAACATTTTTAATTGATAGTATTGATGATGGCAGTACACCAACAAACCCTAATGCTATAGATGTTGTTTATTCTGACTTAGTTTGGTCTGATGAATTTGATGTTGACGGTGCTGTAAACCCAACCCAATGGCATCATCAAACTCAAGTAATAATACCAGGGCAAGGATGGGCAAATGGCGAACTTCAACATTACACCAACAGACTAGTTAATTCATTTGTAGAAAACGGTAATTTACATATTGTTGCCAAAAGAGAAACTCATGTAGATCAAGGTCTTACTAAAGAATTCACATCGGCAAGACTAAATTCAAAATTTGCATTTACCTATGGTAGGGTAGATGTTAAGGCAAAATTGCCTTTAGGTAATGGCACTTGGCCAGCCATTTGGACATTAGGAAAAAATATTAATGAACGTGGTGCCTATTGGCAAACCCAAGGTTTTGGAACAACATCATGGCCAGCTTGTGGTGAAATTGATATTATGGAGCATGGTTTACATGCTCCAAACCACACCTCAAGTGCCATACACACAACTTCAAGTAGTGGTAGTACTGTAAATTCGGCTTCTCAAGAAATTAGTGATGTGGTTAATAATTATCATGTTTACTCATTAAATTGGTCTCCTAATCAAAGATGGCTAAAAAATGATATAGCAAAATTGTTAAATTTATCATAAATAGTTGCATATTATAATAATTTTTGTACCTTTGTATAACAATTTAAAAAGTAAAGTATGGCAGAAGAAAAAGATCCATTATTAGACG
>JALRJA010000026.1 GCA_023255235.1 Flaviramulus sp. | reverse complement strand
AGCATCAAAAGATTCTTCTAAAACTATAGTTAACCAATCGAAATTATCTTATGTAAATTATTGTTTTGCAGCTTACAAAAAAAAACATGATATGGAAGACGGTTTATACGCCAAGTTAAACACTACAAAAGGTACCATTCTAATTACACTCGAATATAAAAAAACACCGGGTACGGTAGGTAATTTTGTGGCTTTAGCAGAAGGTCAATTAGAAAATAAAGTAAAACCACAAGGCACACCCTATTACAATGGTTTGCAATTTCATAGAGTTATTCCCGATTTTATGATTCAAGGCGGATGCCCACAAGGAACCGGAACAGGAAATCCAGGTTATCAATTTGATGATGAGTTTCATCCAGAATTAAAACACAATGGACCAGGCATTTTATCTATGGCAAATGCCGGACCTGGAACAAATGGCAGCCAGTTTTTTATAACACATATAGAAACACCATGGCTAGATGGTAACCATACTGTTTTTGGAAAAGTAAATTCTGGACAAGAAGTTGTAGATGCTATTCAACAAGGCGACACAATTGAAACCTTAGAAATAGTGCGTATTGGCAAAGAAGCTCAAGCCTTTAACGCGGTAGAGTCTTTTAGAACGTTTGAAGGATCAAGAGAACAACGCCTTCAGGAAGAGAAAAAAGCAGCTGAAGCTGCACTTGATGCCATAGCAGCTGGTTTTAATAAAACAAACAGCGGTTTACGCTATCAAATAATTCAAAACGGAAATGGAACCAAGGCCGAAAAAGGTAAAACAGTTTCTGTACATTATAAAGGACAATTAGCAGACGGAACAGTTTTTGATTCGTCTTACAAACGCAATGAACCCATAGATTTTCCATTAGGAATGGGGCAAGTTATTGCCGGTTGGGATGAAGGTATTGCTCTTTTAAAAGTAGGTGATAAAGCCCGTTTTGTAATACCAAGTCACTTGGCTTATGGTAGCAGAGGAGCAGGAGGCGTTATACCACCAAATGCCACTTTAATTTTTGATGTTGAGCTAATGGATGTTAAATAAAAAACCATAAAGTCTTTAGTCACTTTTTTAGGTTTTAACAAGTATTAAACGGGTAAAATGGTAAGAACTCTTGATACTAAAGATATACCACAAATTTTAGATATTTATAACTATTATGTTTTAAATTCTGAAGTAACTTTTGATGATAAACCGTTTTCTTTTGATATGTTTTTTAACAAAGTTCAAACCATAGCAAAAGACTTCCCTTTTTTAGTTTTTGAAGACAATAACACTATTTTAGGCTATGCCTACGGAAGTAAATTTAGACCCAAACCGGGTTATAACAAAACGGTTGAATCTACCGTTTATATTAAACATGGCGAGCACGGAAAACAAATAGGAACTCGGTTATATAACGAATTATTAAATAGGCTTCAAAAAGAAAACTATCATGTTGTTATGGCTGTATTAACGCTACCAAACCAAATAAGTGTTAGGCTTCATGAAAAATTTGGCTTTACCCAAGTAGCCCATTTAAAAGAAGTAGGGTTTAAATTTAACAAATGGCTTGATGTTGGTTTTTGGCAACTCAAGTTGTAAAATAAGCGTTATTAAACATAAATGGCTAAATATATAGTGGTTTTAATTACCACATATTTACGCTTTCCATTTAATATTACAACCAATACTGGGTTTTTGAGGCTCTAAGTTTTCTTTATTCTCAAGTAAACAGTTAATAGCATGTTTTAAGTGTGTTCCTGTTACCGAAATTGCATTGCCAGGTCTAGAATCATCTAATTGCCCTCTGTATGTTAATTTTAAAAACTCATTAAACACATATAAATCAGGAGTGCAAGCTGCATCATAAGCTTTAGCAACATCTTGATATTCATCATATAGATAAGGAAAAGGATACTTGTTTTCTTTAGCGTGAATAGTCATTTTTTCTGGTGAATCTTCAGGGTAATTCACAACATCATTACTAGAAATTGCTATAAATGAAATACCTTTTTCTCTATAAGTAT
>JALRJA010000006.1 GCA_023255235.1 Flaviramulus sp. | reverse complement strand
AGCATCAAACAAATCAAAAAAAGAGGACGCATCAGAAAAGAAATCACCTGAATTGTTACCAATCACTTTTCCTAATAAAGCCTATGGTTTTGCTCAATTACCAAAAGCAGAAACCCTTTTATTTAAAAATGCAACTGTTTGGACTAACGAAAAAGAAGGTGTTTTAGAAAATACAGATGTGCTTATTAAAGATGGTAAAATAGCCAAAATTGGTGAAAATATAACCGATTCTAAAGCAACGCTTATTGAAGCAAAAGGAAAACACCTAACTGCTGGAATAATAGACGAACATTCACATATTGCTACTGTATCTGTAAATGAAGGTGGGCAAAACTCTTCGGCTGAAGTAAGTATTGAAGACGTTCTAGATGAAACCGATATTGATATTTACAGAAATCTAGCTGGCGGCGTTACTTCTATTCAGGTGCTTCACGGTTCTGCAAACCCTATTGGTGGACAATCGGCAATTATTAAACTAAAATGGGGCGAATCTGCTCACAATCTTATTTACAATAATACACCGAAGTTTATAAAATTTGCTCTTGGCGAAAACGTAAAACAATCGCGTGCACAAAATAATGTACGCTTTCCTCAATCACGTATGGGTGTTGAGCAAGTATATATAGACTATTTTACAAGAGCCAAAGAATATGATGACTTAAAGAAAAGCAAGAAACCATACAGAAAAGATATTGAACTAGAGGTTTTGGCTGAAATATTAAACAAAGAGCGTTTTATATCTTGTCATTCTTATGTACAAAGTGAAATAAATATGCTTATGAAAGTTGCCGAAAAATTCAACTTTAATATCAACACCTTTACACATATTTTAGAAGGTTATAAAGTTGCCGATAAAATGGCAGAACATGGCGTTGGTGGTTCTACATTTAGTGATTGGTGGGCATATAAATATGAAGTAAACGATGCCATTCCTTACAACGCCGCAATTATGCACAATACGGGTGTTACTGTTGCCGTAAATAGTGATGATGCCGAAATGTCTCGCAGACTAAATCAAGAAGCTGCTAAAGCCATTAAATATGGCGGTGTTAGTGAAGAGGACGCTTTAAAGTTTGTAACCTTAAACCCTGCCAAACTTTTACATATTGATAAGCGTGTTGGTAGTATTAAAGTTGGAAAAGATGCCGATGTGGTTTTGTGGTCAGATAATCCTCTGTCAATTTATGCTAAAGCTGAAAAAACCATTATTGAAGGTGCTACCTATTTTGATTTAGAACGCGATAAAAAAATGCGAACCGAAATTCAATCAGAAAGAAATAAGCTTATAAATATGATGATGCAAGAAAAAAATAAAGGCTTAAAAACCCAACCTATTAAAAAGAAAGAAAAAGAGCTTTTCCATTGTGATTCAATAGATCATGAACATGAGTTTTAAAAAATAATAGTAACAATCTTTAATATACCTGTTTTATGTTACAAAAAATAAAATTTAACCAAATGAAATTACTTTTTACTTATATAGCCGTTTTGTGTTCTTTTATGTTAAAAGCACAACAAACACCCGCACAAAAACAAACCAAAGATTTTGCAATTGTTGGTGCAACTGCACATATTGGCAATGGTACTGTTATTGAAAATAGCATTATTGTAGTTAGAAATGGTAAAATTGATGCCATAGATTCTGCCAATAAATTAGAACTAAATTTAGCCAATATAGATGTTGTTGATGCCAAAGGAAAACACGTATATCCGGGTTTTATAATTCCAAATTCTACATTAGGACTTACAGAAATTGATGCTGTAAAAGCTTCAGATGATGAAAGCGAATTAGGAAGTTGGAATCCCCATATACGAAGTTTAATTGCCTATAATGCCGAATCAAAAGTAGTAGAATCTATGCGTCCTAACGGTGTTTTGTTAGGGCAAATTACCCCTAGAAGCGGACGTATTTCTGGAACATCATCGGTTGTACAATTTGATGCTTGGAACTGGGAAGATGCTGCCGTTAAAGTAGATGACGGTATTCATGTAAATTGGCCTGAAAGTTTTGTTAGAGGTCGTTGGTGGTTAGGTGAAGATCCTGCTCTCAAACCAAATGAAAAATATGCAGAGCAAGTTACAGAACTCACTAACTATATAAATAATAGCAAAGCCTATAATACAGGTGATAAAACCAAAACCAACTTGCCTTTTGAAGCTATGAATGGCCTTTATGTTGGCTCTCAAAAACTATATGTTCATGTAGATTATGAAAATGGTATTTTAGACGCTATAACTTTTTCAAAAACTCATAATATAAACATGGTAATAGTTGGAGGTCGAGAAGCCTACAAGGTTGCAAATAAACTAAAAGAAAATAATATTGCTGTTTTACTCACACGTGTTCATTCTAGACCAAACTCTGATTATGAAGATTATGATTTGCCTTTTAAATCTGCCAAACTATTAGTTGATAACGGTGTTTTAGTGGCACTAGAAGCTAGTGGTGGTATGGAGCGTATGAATTCAAGAAACCTTCCTTTTTATGCAGGAACAACAGCTGCTTATGGTTTAACAAAAGAGCAAGCGCTGCAATTAATAACTTTAAATGCTGCCCAAATATTAGGTATAGACAAGCATTACGGGAGTTTAACTCAAGGCAAAAGTGCTACGCTTTTTATAAGTGAAGGCGATGCCTTAGATATGAAAACAAACCGTATATCTCACGCTTTTATTGATGGCAGAAATATTAGTTTAGAAACTCATCAAACAAAACTTTGGCAACGTTATTCTGAAAAATTTAAAAATCAGTAATAACCCATTTGAATGTTCTGTTTTATTTAAAATTCATTTTTATAATACTTACTTTTGTTACTTAAATGAATATTAAACACATATCGAGCATTCAAAACCCTTTAATAAAACAGCTTGTTCTATTAAAAGATAAATCGCGCGAGCGAAAAAAAAGAGGTTTATTTTTAATTGAAGGTATTCGCGAAATTCAAATGGCTTTAAAAGGCGGTTTTGAAATAGATAGCTTTTTGTTTTACCCAGATTTGTTTTCTGAAAAAGATTTAAACCACTTTTCAAGTGCAAAAGCAACTAGTATAAGTATTACAAAAGAGATTTATGAAAAATTAGCTTATAGAAGTACCACCGAAGGTATTTTAGCTCTAGCAAAAAGTAAAGAAAGAGATTTACAGAGTATTAAATTAAACAGTAAAAACCCTTTAATTTTAGTTGCAGAAGCTCCAGAAAAACCGGGAAATATTGGTGCTATTTTAAGAACTGCCGATGCCGCCAATGTTGACGCTGTAATAATTGCCAATCCTAAAACAGATTTATACAACCCTAATATTATTCGCTCTAGTGTTGGGTGTGTTTTTACAAATACTATTGCTACTGGAAACACACTAGAAATTATAACATTTTTAAAAGCCAAAAACATAGCCATATATTGTGCTGCTTTACAAGCTTCGGTTGCATATCATACACAAGATTATACCAATGCTACAGCAATTGTTGTTGGCACAGAAGCAGAGGGTTTAAGTAATGACTGGCTAAAAAACGCAACACAAAACATACTAATTCCTATGCAAGGACAAATTGATTCTATGAATGTATCGGTGGCAGCTGGTATTCTTATTTTTGAAACTAAAAGACAACGTGATTTTAAATAATTTGTGTCGCATTATTAATTTATATACTATATCTACCAACTTAGTTTGGTAAATTGTTTTATTTTAGTCTTAACTATTTATTTTAAAATGACAGCAAACACGCTTTTTTACATCATTATCGCTATTATTATTATAAACTTTATTGTTGATAAGGTTTTAAGTGCTTTAAACGCTAAACACTATAATGATAAACTGCCCAACGAATTACAAGATATTTATGACGAAACTGAATATAAAAAAGCCCAGCAATATAAAAGCACCAATTATAAATTCGGATTGATAACTTCTACATTTTCTATACTTATAACGCTTGGTTTTTTACTTCTTGACGGTTTTGAATTTGTTGATAATATAGCGAGAAGTTATAGCGAAAATTCTATTATAATTGCATTGCTGTTTTTTGGAATTATACTGATTTGTAATGATATTTTAACAACACCTTTTTCATATTACAGCACCTTTGTTATAGAAGCCCAATTTGGATTTAATAAAACTACCAAAAAAACTTTTTTACTTGATAAAATAAAATCATGGTTCATGATGGTGCTTATAGGAGGTGGTATTTTGGCTTTAATTATTT
>JALRJA010000402.1 GCA_023255235.1 Flaviramulus sp. | reverse complement strand
CAATAACACTAAATTATTTGTAAAAGTTGCTCTATCTTCTGTTAGTATTGAAAATGCTAAAGACAATTTGGAAGTATCCAATTTTGATTTTGAAACTACAAAAACAATTGCAAAAAAGTTATGGAATTCAGCATTAAAATCAATAGAAGTTGAAACACCCATAGATTCATTAAAAACTATTTTTTATTCAGCATTATATCACACACAATTAGCACCTGTTACTTTTAGTGATAAAAACGGGCAGTTTAGATTAGAAAATGATGTTATTGCAACTGCAAAAAACTATACGGCATATTCAACACTATCACTCTGGGATACTTTTAGAGCCCAACATCCATTGTTAACCATAATAGCACCCAATAAAGTATCTGATATAGTAAACTCAATGTTGGCATATTATGAGACTAAAAAAATATTGCCAGTCTGGACATTATATGCTAATGAAACCAACACCATGACAGGGTATCATTCTATTCCTGTAATTGTTGAAGCATACTTAAAAGGTATAGGTGGTTTTGATGCTCAAAAAGTATATGAAGCCATGAAAAACACCATGATGCAAGATGAACGCGGATTGAATCATTATAAAAAATACGGGTATATTCCTTATAGTTTATTAGATGAATCGGTTACTATAACTTTAGAATATGCTTTTGATGATTGGTGTTTAGCACAAATGGCAAAAGCGTTAGGAAAAAAAGATGATTATCAGTTTTTCTTGAATCGTTCTAAAGCCTTTAAAGAGTTATTTGATAAAGATTCAGGCTTTATGCGTGGCAAATCTGTTGACGGAAAATCATGGAATAAACCTTTTGATCCCAAACACTCAAACCATAGAAAACAAACAGATTATACAGAAGGAAACGCATGGCAACATAGTTGGTTTGTACCGCATGCAGTACAAAGTCTTATAGATCTACACGGAGGTAATAAGGCTTTTACAGCTCGGTTAGAACAATTATTTACCGAAAGTTCTGAAATTACAGGCGATAATATTTCAGTAGATATAACAGGATTAATTGGGCAGTATGCTCACGGAAATGAACCTAGCCATCACACAGCTTATATGTTTAATCATGCCAAGCAACCTTGGCGTACACAATATTGGGCACGACATATTATGAATACACAATATAATACCACACCTAATGGATTGAGTGGTAATGAAGATTGTGGGCAAATGAGTGCTTGGTATGTGTTTAGCTCTATTGGATTGTATCCTGTAAATCCAGCTTCTGGAGATTACCAAATTGGAAGTCCTATTTTTGAAAAGGTAACAATCAATCTTAATAATAATAAAACATTTGTAATTAAATCAGAAAACGTTTCAGATAAAAACCTGTACATTCAGTCAGCAACTTTAAATAAAAAACCCTTTAATACAACAACCATTTCTCATCAACAATTATTAAATGGCGGTACATTGCATTTTGTTATGGGCTCTAAACCAAATAAGCAATGGGGTATTAATAAATAGAACAAGATAAATGAATATAATTGATGTATTAATAATTTTCATCTACATGGCGTTAACCTTGGGTGTAGGTATTTGGATTTCTAAAAGAGCATCCAAAGGCTTAGACTCCTATTTCCTTGGTGGTAAAAGTATTAAATGGTATTATTTAGGATTAAGCAATGGATCTGGAATGTTTGATATTTCAGGAACCGCTTGGATGGTTGGTATTCTTTTTCTATATGGTGTAAAGAGTTTTATGTTTATGTGGATGTGGCCAATTTGGAATCAAATTTTCATCATGATTTTTTTAGCAGCTTGGATTAGACGATCTAATACCATGACGGGTTCTGAATGGATTCTAACGCGTTTTGGAGATGATAAAGCTGGTAGAGCGTCACATTTGATAGTAGCCATTTTTGCTATAATAGCTTCAGTTGGGTTTATTGCATATTTCTTTGAAGGTGTTGGTAAATTTATGAGTATTATTTTACCCTGGGATTTAACACTAATAATAAATGATTCCGTTTTTCTAACATCTAATCAAAACTATGCACTCATCATTATATTTTTAACCACCATATATACCATTAAAGGCGGTATGTTTTCGGTTGTAGCAACAGAAGTCTTACAATACGGTATTATGGTAATTGCTGGTATTTTGGTAGCTACCTATTCGTTTTTTACAATAACAGATCTAGAAATAGCAAGTGTACTATCATCCGATTGGGTTAACCTATTTTTTAAATGGGAACTCAAAGGTACTTGGGAAGGCAAATATCAAGCATTTAATAATTTAATAGATACTCAAGGCTATAAAATGTTTGGTGCTTTAATTGGTATGTCACTTTTTAAAGGTTTTTTTGCAAGTATTGCAGGTCCAACCCCTAGTTACGATATGCAGCGCATTCTATCAACACGTTCAGTAAAAGAAGCAGCTTACATGAGTGGGTTTACAAATCTTATACTTTTTATTCCACGTTATTTACTTATAGGAGGTGTTGTAGTTCTTGGCTTAGTTTATTTGGCACCAAAAATGGCAGTATCAACTACTTTAAGTTTGGCCGATTTAGAAGTGATTTTACCTAAAGTCATTAATAATCATATCCCTATTGGTGTAAAAGGGTTATTGTTAGCAGGACTTTTGGCTGCATTTATGTCTACCTTTTCAGCATTTTTAAATTCGGGTCCAGCATATATTGTAAATGATATTTACAAAAAGTATTTTAAACCCGAAGCAACCCCAAAACATTATATAAAAGCTAGTTACATAGCATCTTTTGCTATTGTTATCTTTGGGGTTTTTATGGGTTTTTTAGCAGACTCTATTAACTCTATAACACTCTGGATAACCAGTTCGCTGTATGGTGGATATGTTGCAGCAAACTTTCTAAAGTGGATTTGGTGGCGATTTAATGGTTGGGGATACTTTTGGGGTATGACTTCTGGGTTGGTTATGGCAACTCTTCAGTTTATAATAGACCAAAATAAGGCTAATTTTGAACAAGGCACCTGGTTGTATGACCTAGTGCAAATACCAGCTATTTACCTCTTTCCTGTTATATTTATAGTATCACTTTTAGGATCTTTTTTAGGAACGGTATTAACACCAGCAACAAATATGAAAACCTTAAAGACTTTTTACAGTAATGTGCGCCCTTGGGGATGGTGGAAACCAGTTTACCAAGCTTTAAAAACAAACAATCCTACAATTACCAAAAATACCGATTTTGTAAGCGATATGTTAAACTGTATTGTTGGAATACTATGGCAATCTAGTATGATACTAATACCCATATTTTTTATAATACGAGATTATCCTAAAACCTGGATGGCTTTATTGCTTTTTTTAGCAACATCAGCTACATTAAAATTCACATGGTTAGACAAAGTTAATAAGTATAAAAATTAAAAATATATGAAATCAATTCCTTGGCAAGATAGACCAGAAGGTAATAAGGATGTAATTTGGAGGTATTCTAAAAATCCAATAATAAACAGATATGATATTCCAACATCTAATAGCATTTTTAATAGTGCGGTAGTGCATTTTGGCGATGGTTTTGCAGGTGTTTTTAGATGCGATAACAAGGCGGTGCAAATGAATATTTTTGCTGGCTTTAGTAAAAACGGAATTGATTGGAATATTAATCATAAACCCATTGTTATGCAACACGGCAATACCAAAATGATACAATCAGATTATAAATACGATCCACGTGTTGTATTTATTGAAGATAGGTATTGGATTACATGGTGTAATGGTTACAACGGACCAACCATTGGCATTGCTTACACGTTTGATTTTAACGAGTTTTTTCAATGTGAAAATGCGTTTTTACCATTTAATAGAAACGGGGTATTATTCCCTCAAAAAATAAACGGAAAATACGCAATGTTAAGCCGCCCTAGTGATAATGGTCACACTCCTTTTGGCGATATCTATATCAGTTATAGCCCCGACATGAAATATTGGGGTGAACACCGTTGTGTTATGAAAACCACCCCACTTGAGCTTAGTGCATGGCAATGTACTAAAATAGGTGCAGGACCAATACCTATTTTAACTAATGATGGCTGGTTAATGATTTATCATGGTGTTATAAATACCTGTAATGGTTTTCGCTACGCCATGGGAGCCGCTTTGCTAGATACAAACCAACCCCATAATGTAAAATTTAGAACCCAGCCTTATTTATTAGGACCAGCCGAAACTTATGAATTAACAGGTGATGTGCCCAATGTAGTATTCCCTTGTGCTGCTTTACACAGTATAAAAGAAGATAAATTAGCTATATATTATGGCGCAGCCGATACAGTTGTTGCTATGGCATTTGGTAAACTGAGTGAGGTTATACAGTACACAAAAGATAATAGTTTATAGAAAAATTGAAAAAATATATGAAGTTTAATTTAGTAATCATGTTTTTTATTTGTGCTTTAATAATTACCTCTGCACAATCTAATGAAACTATAATACCACAAACCTATATTGCATACCACACACCATATAGTTTAACAATTGATGGTAGCGATGCCGATTTATCTTGGAATAAAGTAAATTGGTCAAACAATTTTATTGATATTCAAGGAATTAAAAAACCAACTTATAAAACACAGGTTAAGATGTTGTGGGACAACACCTATTTTTACATTCTAGCAAAAATGGAAGAACCACATGTTTGGGCAACCATTAAAGACCATGACTCTATTATTTTTCACAATAATGATTTTGAAGTTTTTGTAGATCCAGATGGCGATACATTCAATTATTATGAAATTGAAGTTAATGCCATTAATACAGTTTGGGACTTGTTTATAACCAAACCTTATCGCCAAACTAATGTTGTTTTAAATGATTGGACTGCAACACAAATGAAATCTGCCATTACAATTGATGGCACTTTAAACAACCCAAACGATACAGATAAAGGTTGGATGCTTGAAATGGCTATTCCATGGAACGTATATAAAAAAGCTTATTTTGAAAAGAATATTCCTGTAAATAATTTTTGGCGTGTTAATTTTTCAAGAGTAAATTGGGATTACCAAATTACCGCCGATGGCAAATATGAACGAAAAAAAGATAATACCGGTAAAATTATGCAAGAATATAACTGGGTATGGTCACCACAAGGGGTTATAAATATGCACGAACCTGAAAAATGGGGCTATGTCTATTTTTCCTCAAAACAAGCAGGCGAGAAAGACACTTTTGAAATACCTAAAGATGAAAAAATTAAATGGGAATTATTTAAACTATATCGCACCCAAAAAGCACATTATAAAACTCACAATAAACTCCTCAAAACTATTCAAAAACCAATAATTATTGAAAGAAAAACAATAAAACCAAAACTAGATAAGCATCATTTTGGATGGACAATTTCTGCTAAAAGCCCCTTTTCAAGCAAAGTATTAATTATTAAGGAAGATGGAGAATATATGTCAAAATAAATTTGAAAGTAACATGATAAAATCTAGTAATAATGTTAAACAACGTATTTAAATACACTAAAATGAACCGACTACTACTAATAGCATTACTTATTATTTTTGCTGCTTGTAATCATAAAAAAGATGAAAAACTAAACAGCTTAATACAAGAAACACCAACACAAGCATTCTTTAAATTTGGAACATGGATTACATCCAATAAAAAACAAACAAATAATGATTACACAGCTGAATTTAAAAGATATAAAGCAGCCGGAATAGATGAGGTTTTAATAAACACATCAACCAATACTAAAGAACTAGAACGTTTAGTAACAATTGCTAAAAATGAAGACTTAAAAGTGCACGCTTGGATCATGGCAGTTAATCGCCCTGATGATTCTGTGGCATTAAAACATCCCCAATGGTACATGGTTAGTAGAGAAGGCAAATCGTGTTTTGATACACGCCCTTATGTAGAATATTACCAATGGCTATGCCCAACCAGAAAAGAATCAAGAAACCATATTTTAGCTTTAGTAGAAGATCTTGCTAAAGTAGAAGGTATTGAAAGTGTGCATCTAGATTACATACGTTTTCCTGATATTTTCTTGCCAATAGGATTATTGCCAAAATATAACCTAATACAAGAAACCGAAATGCCTGAATACGATTTTTGTTATTGTGATGAATGTGTTAATGCATTTGAAGAAAAACACCATAAAAATCCCAAAGAAAGTAACAATACTGCCATCGATATGGAATGGAAAAATTTCAGACTAAACGCTATCAAAGCACTAGTTGATGATGCCTACAAAATTGTTCATAAACATAATAAAAAATTAACAGCAGCCGTGTTTCCATATCCAGAAATGGCAGACCACATGGTACGTCAACGTTGGGATAAATGGAATATTGATGAGGTTTACCCCATGATATATCACGGGTTTTATAATGAAGATATAGATTGGATTGGGTATGCAACCAAACAAGGCGTTACCGATTTAGAACCTCAAAACATTAATTTGAATTCAGGTTTATACATACCTCCTTTTAAATCGGCTGATGAATTAAAACAAGCAATTCTAATGGCTAAAGAAAATGGAGCAAGAGGTGTAACATTTTTTGATGGACCTACATTAACAGATGAATACCTAAAAGCTATTAAGGAAATTAAAGATAGTTTTAAATAAAATTAAGAATATCAAATCAAAAACCTCACTGCTTTGCATGTAGTTTTGGTTGTATAAATGGTTAATTGAAAATAACCAAAACATAAAAGTTTAGAAATTAGTTTAACATAAATGATTTATGACAGATAGAAGGAACTTTATTAAAAAAGCAGCTTTAGGAACCATAGGTATTAGTTCAGGTTTAACTTGTAAAAAACGTGATAAAAATGAAAACATAAGTGCTATTAACACAATAGCGGTTAAAAATTCTAAAAAACCTTTGGTTATATCTACCTGGAATCATGGTTTACCTGCAAATGCAGAAACATGGAAGCAATTAAAAAATGGAAAACCAACCTTAGACGCTATAGAAGCTGGCTTGCGAATTCCCGAGGGCGATCCTAAAGTAAGAAGTGTAGGTTATGGAGGTTTTCCAGACAGAGAAGGTAAAGTAACTTTAGATGCCTGTATTATGGATTATAATAGTAATTGCGGATCGGTTTCATTTTTGCAGAATATCAAGCATCCTATTTCTGTAGCAAAACGTGTTCTTCAAAATACGCCTCATGTTATGTTGTCTGGTGAAGGAGCACTTCAATTTGCATTGTCAGAAGGCTTTAAAGAAGAGAATTTATTAACTCCAGATGCTGAAAAAGATTGGAAAAAATGGTTAATAGAATCCAAATACAAACCGGTAATAAATATAGAAAATCACGATACTATTTCCATGTTGGTAATAGACCAAGAAGGTAATATTTCAGGAGCATCTACTACCAGTGGAGCAGCATGGAAAATGCACGGCAGGGTTGGCGATTCGCCAATAATAGGTGCTGGCTTATTTTTAGATAACCAAGTTGGTGCTGCCGCTGCAACAGGCTTAGGAGAAGCTGTTATAAGAACCGCTGGAAGTGCTATGGTTGTAGAATTAATGAGACAAGGAAAATCACCCGCTCAAGCTTGTAAATTAATTGTTGAACGCATATATGATAAACACAAAAATCATAATGATATTGAATACCTACAAGTTGGGTTTATTGCCGTTAACAAAAATGGCGAATATTCGGGTTACAGTTTACGCTCCGGATTTAATTATGCCGTTTTTGATGATGATAATGGCAATAGAATGGAAGATGCTCAATTTAAACTTAAATGGAAAGATTAAAATAAGTACAAATAACAAACACAAATCATCCTTTTAAATTTATAACTATTACAAAAAAAGCAATCTGTCTAAAAAAATTAAATAATAAAGTTCATACAAATGAAAGCATTAAATAAGATTTTAATATGGGGTTTAATTTCCCTAATGGTGTCTTGTCAAAAAAGTAAAGTCGATAAAGTATTTTTAGAAAATGATATTGCAGTCATACCTAAACCAGCAGAATTACATTTAAAAAAAGGCGTATTTCACTTTAATAAAAATACCAAATTTGTAGTTTCAAATGTGGCACAAAAGCAAATAGCCT
>JALRJA010000399.1 GCA_023255235.1 Flaviramulus sp. | reverse complement strand
ACCACATTAATTTTACCAGAAAATAAGCCATCATTACTTTCAAAACTAATACTCTTCATGTTAACATGCATATTTTCTGAAATAATGCTTGTTATGTGATTAACCAAACCAATGTGGTCTATACCTGTAATTACTATTTTGGCTAAAAACTCTTGTTGAGTAGAGTCTATCCATTTAGCGGGCATAATTCTGTATGCATAATTAGACTGCAAACTAACGGCATTTGGGCAATTGTATTTATGCACTTTCACACCTTCAGTTACAGTTAAAAACCCAAATACAATATCACCCGGAATTGGGTTGCAACAATTGGCGAGTTTATAATCTAATTTTTCTTCTTCTTTTCCAAAAACAAGTGAATCAAATTTTAGTGTAACCTCATCTTTTTCAATGTCTTCTTTGCTTAAATTGGCTTTTCTTGAAATTTTATTTTTTATGTATTTCATTAAAGCGTTGCTTCTTGAAGATGCATAGCTTTTAAGCATGGTATTATCTATAGTACCAACTCCTACTCTATAAAATAAATCTAAACTAGTTTTTAACTTAAAGTATCTAACCATCTCATTGATTGATTCTTCATCTAAGTTTATTTTTAGTTGTTTAAGTTTTCGTCTTAATATTTCCTTGCCTTCTTCGCCAATATATTTTTTGTCTTCTTTTAAAGCCGATTTAATCTTGCTCCTTGCACGAGCTGTTGTTACATAGTCTAGCCAATTGGTGTTAGGTTTAGCGTTTTCGGCAGTTAGAATATCAACCTGATCGCCACTTTTTAATTCATGGCTAAGGGTTACTAACTTTCCGTTTACTTTAGCACCTCTTGTTTTCATACCAATTTCGGTGTGAATATTAAAAGCAAAATCTAAAGCAGTAGCACCTTTGGGGAGTGATTTTAATTCGCCATTAGGTGTAAAAACAAATATTTCTTTTGAATAGAGATTGAGTTTAAATTGTTCTACAAAATCTACGGCATTGGTTTCGGGGTTTTCAAGTGTTTCTTGTAGCCTGTTAATCCAACTTTCTAAATTATCTTCTTTTTCGTTGTTTTGTTTGTATTTGTAATGTGCTGCATAACCTTTTTCTGCAATTTCGTTCATTCGTTCACTTCTAATTTGTACTTCAACCCAACGCCCTTTTGGTCCCATAACTGTTATGTGAAGTGCTTCATACCCTGTTCCTTTTGGTGATGAAATCCAATCGCGTAATCGTATGGGGTTCGGTCTAAAGTGATCGGTAACTATGGAATATATTTTCCATGCTAAAAATTTTTCTGTCTTTGGGTCAGAATCATATTTATAAATGATACGTATGGCAAACTTATCATAAACTTCATCAAAGGGAACGCCTTGATTAAGCATTTTTTTGCGAATTGAAAAGATAGATTTTGGTCTTCCTTTTATACTATAATCTAAGTTTTCTTTGTTTAAAGAGTTTTTTATAACTTCACTAAATTGAGCTATATATAGGTCTTGTTCTTCTTTGCTTTCTTTAATTTTACTTAAAATATCTTTATAAACATCGGGTTCAGTGTATTTTAACCCTAAATCTTCAAGTTCAGTTTTTATGTTATAAAGCCCTATTCTGTGTGCTAAAGGCGCATAAATATACAGCGTTTCAGAAGCAATTTTTACTTGCTTGTCTGCAGGCATAGAATCCATAGTTTGCATATTATGCAATCTGTCTGCAATTTTTATAATAATAACCCTAACATCATCATTTAGGGTTAATAGCATTTTTCTAAAATTTTCAGCTTGTAATGACACATCCATGTCTTTTTCTTTGCTTAGAGATGATATTTTTGTGAGCCCGTTTACTATAGTTGCAATGGTTTTACCAAAGCGTTTTTCTATGTTTTCAATGGTGTAGTCTTTACTATCTTCTACAACGTCGTGTAATAATGCTGCTGCTATTGAAGTTGCATCAAGCCCAATTTCTTGAGCAACAATTTTGGCTACCGCTAATGGATGAAAGATATAAGCTTCTTTTGATTTTCTTCGTTGATTTTTATGACCATCTAAGGCAACTTCAAAAGCACTTCTAATTAGTTTTTTGTCATCATCAGTAAGTGTTGTGTAGCTAACTTTTAACAGCTCTTTGTAGGCTTTGGTAATGGCTGCGTTTTCTTTTTCTATATCTTCAACTGTCATAAATTAAAAGTAACATAAACTATATGAACTACCAACAAGATAATTGGTTTTTTGTTAAAATTTTTAAATTTTTATGTATTTAAAAATGTAATGAGTTTTGAAATAGCTTTACCGCGATGCCCAATACGGTTTTTTAAAGCTAAATCCATTTCTGCAAAAGTAATATTATAGCCAGTTGGTTTAAAAACAGGATCGTAACCAAAGCCTTTATCTCCATGCTTTTTTGTGGTTATTTCGCCTTTGCAAATGCCTTCAAATAAATGCATTTCATTATCTATTTGTAAACAAATTACGGTTTTAAATTGGGCTTTTCTATTAGATTCTAAAGCTAATTCATTCAATAATTTCTCATTATTATCATAGGCATCACGTTGTTCACCAGCATATCTTGCTGAATATACTCCTGGTGCACCATGTAAGGCTTCAACTTCTAAGCCCGTATCATCTGAAAAACAATTATAGCCATATTTATTTTTAATATATGCTGCTTTTTCTATTGCATTGCCTTCAATGGTGTCTTTGGTTTCTGGTATATCTTCAAAACAACCAATATTGTTTAAGCTTAACAATTGTATATGTTTGGGCATTAATGCTCGTATTTCTTTCAGTTTATTTAAATTGTTTGTTGCTATAACGAGCTTCATATAATCAGGATAGTTTGTGATTCAAAAATACTATTATTTAAATAAATCGTATAATATGACTTGGCAAAAATTTAGTTTTTTTTTATGATTTTTATCACATATCTATCATCAAAAAAACACTATCTTTATACTAGATTTTAATCTTAAAAAGAATAACTATGAGCGTTACTATTCAATACATTAATGTAGATGTGAGCGAGACATTATCAACTTTTACAAAAAGTAAATTAGAAAAATTGTTTCATAGGTATGAGTTTTTAATAAGTGCTATGGTGTATTTTAAAAAAGAAGATGGCGAGCACAATACAGGTAAAATTTGCAATATTGAAATAAGCCTGCCTGGTCCAAGAATTTTTGCAACTTCTAATGAAGACAACTATGAAGTTGCCGTTAGAGAAACTATTAAAGATTTAGAGCGTCAACTAAAAAAACGCAAGCAATCTTTTAAACCATATTAAGCATAATCATTAAATAGCTAGTAGTTAGGCAACATTTAAAAATGACCGTAAACCAACAAAAATCCGATAAACAATATGCTGCTTATTTAGCTAGAAAATTTTTCAGCGGACAAATTTCAAAGCGGGAAATTTTAGACCAGTTTCCTGAATTTAACAAGGATTTTAAAATCAGACTTTTGTTTGACCGAATTACAAAAAAACCAAAGCAAAGTTGGTTTTTTGGAGTTTCAAAAGAAACTTATGAAAAATTCATGACTGAAACCTACGAAATAATTGAGGACTTGGAATCTGGAAAGATGAGACTTAAAACAATGAAAAGACTTTTTCAAGAATTATGGCTTCAATCAAATCATTGTACAGAAACGATTGAACATATCTCTTTTTCAGTATTTGAAGTAGCTAAATCAACAACTAATTCAAAAGAGGAAATAAGAAGATATTTGAATTTACTTATTGACAAAAATTATATAAAAAAAACATCCGACAAACCTCTGACTTATGAATTTACTGAAATTGGGAAAGAAATAAAAACAGACTCTGACATTGAAAAAATGATAAAAACGTTGCCTAACACCGTATAAAAGAAACAGGTTGTTCTATCTTAAAAATACATACTTTATTTATGGTGATAGGGTTCGTTTTTTAAAATAGTAAACCCTCTATATACTTGTTCTAAAAAAAATAAGCGTACCATTTGATGAGAAAATGTCATTTTTGATAAGGACAATTTCCCGTTTGCCTTTTTTTGTATATCTTCAGAGAAGCCATAAGGACCGCCAATAGCAAAAACTAATTGCTTAATACCAGAGTTTAAGTGCTTTTGTAAATAGTTTGAAAATTCTATAGAATCAAATTCTTGACCCTTTTCATCTAACAAAACAAGAACATCGGTTTTGTTTAACTTACGCAAAATAAGCTCACCTTCTTTTTGTTTTTGCTCAATTTCACTCTTGTTTTTTGAGTTTTTAATATCCGGAATAATATCTATAACCAACTTGATGTAAAAACCTAATCGCTTTTTATAATTGTCAATTAGAGCAAGAAGTTTCTTGTCATCGGTTTTTCCTATAGCAATGAGTTTAATAGTCATAAAGCAAAATTACTATTTAGAATCTAAGAATTAGCGTTTGTGGAATAAAATATATAAATTCCTAATACTAAAATTTAAAAAAGTAAATCAAATTCTTATTTTTGCTACAAAGACTATAAAAAAAATTATGATTACACAGGAACAATTTGACACCGAAGTTAAAATGATTATTGCAAATGCTATAAGAGAAGATGTTGGAGATGGCGACCACAGCTCTTTGGCTTGTATTCCTGAAAATGCACGAGGAAAAGCCAAACTTTTAGTAAAAGATAAAGGCATTATTGGTGGTGTTAATTTTGCCAAAAAAGTATTTGCTTATGTTGACAAGAATTTACGATTAGACGTGAGAATTGAAGATGGAACAGAAGTATCTTTTGGTGATGTGGTTATGTATATAGAAGGACCTTCGCAATCTATTTTAAAAGCCGAACGCACAGTTTTAAATGCCATGCAACGCATGAGTGCTATTGCAACCAAAACCAGACTGTTTGTTAATTTAATTAAGGGTACTAAAGCCAAAATATTAGATACGCGCAAAACCACTCCCGGAATTAGGGTTCTTGAAAAATGGGCTGTTAAAATTGGTGGTGGAGAAAATCACAGATTTGCACTCTATGATATGATTATGCTTAAAGACAACCATATTGATTTTGCAGGCGGTATTACTAAAGCTATAGAAATGACTAAGCAATATTTAAAAGATGCTGACAAAAAATTAGACATTATGGTTGAAGCAAGAAACCTAATAGAATTAGAAGAAATATTAAAAAATGATGGTATTTACAGAATTTTATTAGATAATTTTGATTATGAAGACACCAGAAAAGCAGTTAAGTTAATTGGTGATAAATGTTTAATTGAATCTTCAGGAAATATTAATGAAACTACTATAAGATATTACGCAGAATGTGGTGTAGATTACATCTCGTGTGGTGCTTTAACTCACTCTGTGTATAACATGGATTTAAGTTTGAAAGCGGTTAATTAGGCTTTATTATAAAGCCCTGTTTTTTTTAATTCACGTACTTTGTTATAATCTTAATGCAAATTATTAATGGCAAAACCCGTTAAAGACAAACCAAATAAAACACCAGTAAATAACGTCTTTATTAGGTTTTTAAAACAAATTAAGTTTCCGGGTTTAGAAGGCTTATCTTTTTATGATTTGCTAGAACTTTACCTAACAGGCATTATAAAAGGAGCTTTAACAACCCGTGCCAGTGCTATTGCCTTTAGCTTTTTTACAGCGTTATTTCCTTTTTTATTGTTTGTTTTAATTGTAATACCGTATGTACCTATTGATGATTTTAAAATTGAATTTCTAAAATTTTTAGAATCATTTTTACCTCCAACAACATCAGATTTTTTCTTTGAAAATATTTTTGAAAACATAGATCAAACCCAACAAGGTGGCTTGCTGTCATCTGTTTTTATACTATCTATTCTACTTATGGCAAATGGTATAAATGCCGTGTTTTCGGGTTTTGAAAACTCATACCATGAGCAATTAACAAGAAACGTTTTTCGGCAATATTTATACGCACTAAGCATTGCTTTAATTTTAGCGTTTTTGCTTATTTTAACTATTGCTGTTTTAGGATATTTTCAAATTTATGTTGTTCAAGAATTAATTGATGCTTTAAAAAATAGCGGATATAATTTAGATGCCAATAGTGTTTTTTGGGCTGAAGCTGTTAAGTACATCTTTTTTATAATAATGGTTTACATAGCTGTTGCAACTCTTTACTATTTTGGAACAAAAGAAGGTAAACACTCTAAGTTCTTCTCTGTTGGTGCTTTATTTACAACTATACTCATTATGCTATCATCATTTTTATTTGGTATTTATATTGAAAATTTTGGGCAATACAACAAGTTATACGGCTCTATTGGTGCGCTTTTAATTTTATTGTTTTATTTGTGGCTTAATGCCAATATTTTATTATTGGGTTATGAACTAAATGCTTCTATTCAATTTTTAAAGAAATACCCAAAAGAAAACAATTAATCTTAATAAACTATTTTTTTTAGAGTAAACCTATTTATATTTGAAAATGCCAAATTTTATAGATGTTATCATACCTGTTCCTCTACAAAAACTCTTTACTTATAGTATAACAGAATCAGAATCAAGTTTTTTACAAAAAGGTATGCGAGTAGCTGTTCCTTTTGGTAAATCAAAAATTTTTACGGGTATTGTTTTTAACATACATAAGCAAGCACCAGTGGCTTATGAAGCTAAAGAGATACATCAAATTTTAGATAATAAACCCATAGTTAATAACAAGCAACTAGAACTATGGCAATGGCTTTCAGCCTACTATATGTGCACCTTAGGAGATGTTATGAGAGCTGCTTTGCCAAGTGGGTTTATTTTAGAAAGCGAAACGGTTATTACTAAAAATAATGCGAAATCTATTGATGAATCACATTTAAAGGATGATGAATTTTTAATCTATGAAGCATTACATCATCAATCATCTTTAAAAATTCATGATATTTCAAATATTTTAGATAAAAAAAATGTACTTCCTGTTATAAAAACACTTATTGAAAAAGAAGCTATTATAGTAAAAGAAGAGGTTTATGAGAAATACAAACCTAAATTAGTAAGATATGTAAAATTACACACTAATTATAAAACAGAAAAGGCACTTAAAGAATTACTAGAAGATTTAGGCAGAGCTCACAAACAAAAAGAGGTTGTTTTAACGCTTTTTTCCATTTCAGCTAAAACAAAAAAACCGGTAAAAATTTCAGATTTATCAAATCAAACGGAAGCTTCTTCGGCTATAGTAAAAGCATTAATAGATAAAGGTATTCTTGAAGAATATTTTATTCAAACCGATAGAATTCAATATACTGATAGCGAAAATGAAGATTCAAAAAAATTAAACCATTATCAAAAAAATGCTTTAAATGAAATAAATACAGCTTTTAAAACACACCCTGTTTGCTTACTTCATGGCGTAACATCATCAGGAAAAACAGAAGTTTACGTAAAGCTTATAGAAGCTGTTTTAAGCAAACAAAAACAAGTTTTGTATTTACTTCCAGAAATAGCATTAACAACACAATTAGTTTCAAGGCTTCAAGATTATTTTGGAGAGCAAGTAGCCATATACCATTCTAAATATTCATCACACGAACGTATTGAAGTTTGGAACAATGTATTACGTAATTCTGAAAAAGCACGTATTGTTATTGGTGCACGCTCATCGGTTTTTTTACCGTTTAATAATTTAGGATTAATAATTGTTGATGAAGAACATGAGCAATCTTTCAAACAATTTGAACCCGCACCGCGTTACCATGCAAGAGATACAGCTATAGTTTTAGCCAATACACATCAAGCAAAAACTCTTTTGGGTTCTGCAACACCAAGTTTAGAAAGCTACAACAATGCCAATTTAAATAAGTATGGTTTTGTTGAACTTATGTATCGTTATAATGATGTATTAATGCCCGATATTGAATTGGTAGATATTAAAGATAAGTTAAAGAAAAAACGCATGAAAGGGCGTTTTAGTGATAGACTTATTGAAGAAATCACAGAAACCTTAAAAAATGGGCAACAAGTTATTTTGTTTCAAAACAGGCGTGGTTTTTCTCCAATTATAGAATGTAAAACTTGTGGTAACGCTCCTCAATGCCCTAATTGCGATGTGAGTTTAACATATCATCAATATAGAAATCAATTGCGTTGTCATTATTGTGGCTATAATATGTTGATGCTTCAAGATTGTATGGCTTGTGGAAGTCAAGATTTAGAAAGTAAAGGGTTTGGTACAGAGCAGATAGAAGAAGAAGTAAAATTATTATTTCCTGATTATAAAGTAGCTCGTATGGATTTAGATACTACACGTGGAAAGTATGGATATGAAAAAATAATTACAGCTTTAGAACAGCAAGAAATAGATATTTTAGTAGGAACACAAATGCTCACCAAAGGCTTAGATTTTAGAAATGTAAACTTGGTAGGTATTATGAATGCTGATAATATGCTAAATTTTCCTGATTTTAGAGCACACGAACGCAGTTTTCAATTAATGTTACAAGTTGCAGGTAGAGCAGGCAGAACCAAAGAACGCGGAAAAGTATTAATTCAAACCTACAACCCCTATCATACTATTTTACAACAAGTATCAACCAACAATTATAAAGCAATGTATAACGAGCAAATGAATGAGCGTTATAATTACAAATACCCACCTATTTACAAACAAATAAAAATAACATTAAAACACAACGATTATAGTAGAGTTGAAATGGCTTCAACATGGTATGCAAAATCTTTACGAACTGTTTTTGGTGATTATGTTTTAGGACCTGAGTCACCGCCTATTGCCAGAATAAGAAACCAGTTTCATAAAAATATCTTGATTAAAATTCCTAAAAAACAATCGTTATCAAAAACAAAAGAAGCTATTAATAAAATAAATAACAGTTTCCAAAGTGTAAAAGATTTTAGATCTGTTAGAGTGATTTTAAACGTTGATAACTAATTTATTAGTTTGAATGTATCTCACTAATTGTGTAAGTTTTAATTAATGACGATTTAATATTCTTATGTTTCAGTCATTCCAAGGTTAAGAAGAATCTCATGTGAAACTATTTAGCGTTTTCAATAAAATGTATATCCATACATATCAAAATTCCAATTTTTCCTATTTCAGTTTCAAATACTATGTGTTCTTGACCAG
>JALRJA010000245.1 GCA_023255235.1 Flaviramulus sp. | reverse complement strand
AAATTTGTAATTGGTGGTCCTCATGGAGACACCGGACTTACAGGTAGAAAAATTATCGTAGATACATACGGTGGTAAAGGAGCTCACGGTGGTGGTGCTTTTTCTGGTAAAGACCCAAGTAAGGTAGATAGAAGTGCAGCTTATGCAACACGCCATATTGCAAAAAATTTGGTAGCTGCTGGTGTTGCCGATGAAGTTTTAGTACAGGTAAGTTATGCTATTGGTGTAGTTGAACCAATGGGTATTTTTATAGACACCTATGGCACTTGCCCATTTAATATGACCGATGGTGAAATTGCTAAAAAAGTGTCTGAAATTTTTGACATGCGCCCATTTGCTATTGAAGAACGCCTAAAATTGCGTTCTCCAATTTATAGCGAGACTGCCGTCTATGGTCACATGGGTCGTGAAAATAAAATAGTTAGCAAAACATTTTCACAACCTAATGGCGAAACCATAAGTTTAGATGTTGAGTTGTTTACTTGGGAAAAATTAGATTATGTTCAAAAAATAAAAGAAACTTTTGGCTTGTAAAGTATTTGTTTTAAAAACCTGCGGTTTACATTTAGTATTACAAGGCTATTTTTAAAAACTAAATAAGTTTTTCTTTTTTTTTAAAGAATAAAAAACCAAAAAATTGTACTTTTCGGTTTTAGTAACAATCTATGAAGTTTTATAGTATTTTTCTATTTATATTATTGCTTGCTTCTTGCAAGTATTTTGATGTAAAAAAAACGTCTTCAGAAGCTATACTAAATAATGAGTTAAAAACATTTAATTGGAATGCTGTTGATGAATATCCTAGTTTTATAAAGTGTGATTCGCTTTCTGCAAAAGAAGACAGAAAAAATTGCTTTCAACATATTTTAACAAATCATGTTTGGGCATTTTTAAAAAACAAAAACTTAGTTGTAACAAGAGATATTAACGATACTTTAATGTTACAATTTATAGTAACTAAAAATGGTATTTTAGAGTTAACAGATATAGAGATAGATTCTACTACCAAACAAGAAATTACTAATATTAAAGAGCTACTGCTCAAAAGTTTAGACTCTTTACCAAAAATATATCCAGCTATTAAACGTGGGCAACAAGTAACAACAACGTTTAAATTACCTGTAATTATAAACGCTGAATAATTATACGTGTTAATTTGCTAATTTACTTTTTTTGAGCAGCTTAATAGTGTTAAAATTATTGCATATAACGTTTAAGTTCATCAAAATCTAAACCGCCATAATTTCCTGAACTCATTAGTAACAGTACTTTATTATCAAAATTTTGAGTATGTAAAAATTGTTTAAAACTAGTTGAGTTAGTATGAATAATTAAATCATTACGCTTAAAGGCATTAGCAATTGATTGATGCGATATGTCTTCTAGTTTTTTTATTTTAACGGCACTTGGCGAATAGAATACTACTGCAACATCGGCTGCGTCAAGGGTGTTTTTATACTCGTTTAAAAATGCTGTATTTAAACTACTGTAAGTGTGTAACTCTAAACAGGCTATTAGGGTTTTATTTTCATACTGCTCTTTTACGGCTTGTGTTGTTGCTTTAACTTTACTGGGAGAATGAGCAAAATCTTTGTAAGCTATACTATTTTTGGTTTCAATAATTTTTTCTAATCGTTTACTTGCTCCTTTAAATGTTGCTATTGCTTCATAAAAATCGTCTTCATCAATTCCCATGTGCTGGCAAATCCATTTAGCTCCTGCTAAATTATTAAGGTTATGTTTACCAAAAATTTCTATTGGCAAATCGCCTTCTGGCGTTTCTATAATTGTTTTACCGTTAACAGTTTTATAGTTTGGTGTTTTATATCCTATTTTTCTAATGGTATTACTACTGGTTTCTACAAGCGCTTTTACAGTAGGGTCTTCTTCATTATAATTAATACTTCCACCACTAACTACCGAATCAACAAAAATGCGAAACTGTTCAATATAATTATCAAATGTAGGAAACACATTAATATGATCCCATGCAATACCACTTAGTAAGGCTATATTGGGTTTGTATACATGAAATTTGGGTCTTTTATCTATAGCAGAACTCAAATACTCATCGCCTTCAAGTATCATGAAATCGTTATGTTCTGTTAACTTAACCATTACATCAAAGCCTTCAAGCTGTGCACCAACCATATAATCTACATCTTTATTGTTGTAATGCATTACGTGTAAAACCATAGATGTTATGGTGGTTTTGCCATGACTTCCGCCAATAACCACTCTGGTTTTATATTTTGATTGTTCAAACAAAAACTCAGGATAACTGTAAATTTTAAGTTTAAGTTCTTGGGCTTTTAAAAGCTCTAAATTATCAGCTTTTGCATGCATACCCAAAACAATTGCATCTATGTTTTTAGTTATTTTTTCTGGAAACCACCCAAACGTTTCTGGCAATAATCCTTTGGCATCTAAGCGTGATTTTGATGGCTCAAAAATAGTATCATCACTTCCTGTAATATGATATCCTTTATTGTGTAAAGCTATGGCTAAATTATGCATTGCCGCTCCGCCAATTGCTATAAAATGTACATTCATGTGTTAGTTTTGAATGTTTCAAATATAGGTTTTTAGTTCCTAATACACGACTCTTTAAATAGCTACTTTTTTAAAAAAAATTTAAAAACTACATATTTAAAATTCGGGCTTTCTCTTCTTTAAATGATTTTATTTTGGGTAGTTCTGTTATGGCTAAATTAATGTGCTTTAACGCATAGTCTTTATTTTTTTTGTGAACATTAATGCGTGCCAAATAGTAATGTGCCCATGCTTTTGGAATTCTATCTATTGCAGAAAAGTTTTTAATATAGGTTTGTAAATTTTGTTCTCCCTTTTGTAATTCAACATTATATTGTGCTGCAACTTTTCCTAGCTGATAATGGAATCTGTTTTTTTGATGATTTTCTTGAATATCTGCTAGTTTATACGAGCTGCTTTTGGTGTCTTTATTTTTTTCTAAGCTAGATAATTCTTTAAAAAAATCTAACGCATCGCTTTCTTGTAAAGCCATTACTTGATACTTTTCGGCTAGCTTATTTTGCTTGGTGTTTTCATAAATATAGCCTTTTGCCAAATACCCATCAACTTTAGATAAATTTTCAAGCTCATTCGAATAATACAAGGCTTTTTTTAAACTACCACCCACAAAACCAGGTAGTTCTATATACAATTCTACCAATGCCCAACGTGCATCAATATGCTTTGGGTTTAAATTTGCCGCTTTTACAAAATGGTTTTTAGCTTCTCCTATATAGGTAATTGATTTCAACTTATTTTCTAAAGCTTTCATGCCTAAAACACCGGCATATTTATAATGGTAATTGGCATTATTTTTATTGGCTTCAATAAGCTTTTTATAATTATCTAAAGCTTCGTCCCATTTTTTTTGATAACCATGTATGTCTCCCAAAAGCTCTATAGCTTCAAGGTTATTTGAATCTGTTTCTAAATAATGTGTTATTAAAACTTCTGCTTGATTAAACTCTTTATTTATAAAAAGACGCTCAAGCTCTGGAAAATAGCTTTGACCAAAAGTTAAAACAGGAAACAATACAAAAACTAAAAATTTGTTCATAATTTGGGTTAAAAAAACAAAGTTAACCTTTAGTTGATTAAATACAATAATTTTATGACTTTGGTATAACGTAACTAAGTTCTTAATGTTGTTAAAAAAAATGATGGCTACACTATGAACTCGTTTTTGGAATAGCTTTTGATATATTTTACAAAACAAACTCAATCGCCACAAACAAAAAACCATACCCGAAAATAGATGTTATGGCTAAATTTTATCTGATAAAACAATTAAATAAATGAAATCCTTTTTAGCTATAGTAATAATGATACTTTTAGTAAACTTTAGTCAATCTCAAAATTATGAAGATTTATGGGTTAAAGTAGAACAGTTTGAAGGTGAGGGTTTGCCACAATCGGCTTTAAAAATTGTAGAAGATATAACTCTAAAAGCAGAAAGAGAAAAAAACGCTCCACAATTTATTAAAACCCTGTTTTTTAAAAGCAAGTTTGCCCTGGTTTTAGAAGAAGATGCTCAAATAAAAATTATTTCAGATTTTAAAAATCAAATAGAACGCAGCACATTTCCAACAAAAAATATTTTAGAAAGCTTACTTGCCAACTTATATTGGCAATATTTTAAACAAAATAGGTGGCAATTTTATAATAGAACCAAAACTTCTGAAAAAATTGATACTACCGACTTTAGAACCTGGGATTTACAAACACTTTTTAATGAGGTTCACATACATTTTAAAAACTCTTTGCAAAATGGATTAATGCTTCAAAAACAAGATTTAAGTGATTTTGATGTGCTTTTAACTCTTCAAGACGATTCTAAAATTTACAGACCTACTTTATTTGATTTTTTAAACCATCAAGCTTTAGAATTTTACAAAACAAACGAAACCAACATTACCAAACCTGCTTACAAATTTGAAATTGATAACCCTAAATTTTTAAGTGATGCAAAAGCTTTTTCAGAATTAAAAATTGAATCAAAAGACACCACTTCGCTTCAGTTACATGCACTTAAAATTTATCAAGATTTAATTCAGTTTCATTTACATGATAAAGACCCTCATGCTTTAGCAGATGTTAATATAGAACGCTTAAAATTTATAAATGAGAAGGCAACTTTTAACAATAAAGAAACCCTTTTCTTAAACGCTTTAAAAACAGAAAGTAAACAGTTAAAAACCCATGAAGTTTCTAGTTTGTATGATTTTGAAACAGCTCAAATTTATTATCAACAAAGCAATCTATATAAACCAAAAATAGAAGAGCAAAATCGCTGGCAAGCCAAAGAAGCTATGGCTATTTGTAATCTTATTAGATTACAGTTTCCAGAAAGTAAAGGTGCTAAAAAATGTAGTGTTTTAAAATCATTAATAGAACAACAAACGCTTCAAATAATTACTGAGAGTTTTTTACCTATTCAAAAACATGCTCGTATTTTGGTTAACTATAAAAACATAGATGTACTTACATTTCAAGTTTTTAAAATAAATAGTAAGCAATTACAAACATTTAATAACCAATATAGAAAAGAAGAAAAACTCGGTTTTATTAAAAATTTAAATGCAACAAAGAGTTGGGAACACGTTTTAAAAAATGAAGGCGATTTCCAAGCACATTCTACAGAGGTTTTAATACCAAAACTTAACAATGGGCTTTATTTAATTTTTGCAAGCGTTAAAAATAGTAACCAACACGTTGCTTTTACAACGCTTCAAGTTACTAATTTAGCATTGGTTGAAACAAACAGTAAGCATAACAAAATTTTTCAAATAATTGATAGAAATACTGGCACACCAATTACTAATGTGAAAGTAGAATTAAGTTATTTTAAAAATAATAGTCGAGAAAAACAAACAGAAACTATTACAACAAATAGCTTTGGTGAAATAAAAATTGAAAAAACTAGAGGGAACTATCATACTATTTCAGCTAAGGTCACTTATTTAAACGATACAGCTTATTTTGGCAACTATTATTTGAGTAATTACAAGCAGAATACAAGCGAAAAAAATCCGTATAAATCTTTTTTATTTACAGATAGAAGCATTTACAGACCTGGGCAAATAGTTTATTTTAAGGCTATTGTTATAAAAACAGAAAAAGGAAAATCTGAAGTTCTTGCAAACGAATCTGTTTATGCTACTTTGTATAATGTTAATTCAGAAAAAATAAAAGAACTCGAATTAAAAACAAACGAATATGGTTCAGTTTCAGGCGAATTTGTTTTGCCTAACAATGGGTTAAACGGGGAATATTACATTGAGTTTGATGGTAATGATAAAGATTTTTCAACAGAACACTATTTTTCGGTTGAAGAATACAAACGTCCTAAATTTGAAACTAAATTTAAACCTATTACAGAAACGTTTAAAGTTAACGATTCTATAACCGTAAAAGGCAATGCCTTGGCTTTTGCAGGTAGTAACATTACCAATGCTAAAGTAGTGTATCGTGTACACCGAAAAGTACAATATCCGCGTTGGTATTTTTGGTACAGACCTTGGTTTAATAGTGAACCTCAAGAGATTACTCATGGTGACAGTTTTACAAATGAAAAAGGTGAATTTGAAATTGTTTTTAAAGCCATTCCAGATACAAGTGTTGATACAAGTAGT
>JALRJA010000223.1 GCA_023255235.1 Flaviramulus sp. | reverse complement strand
GTTTTAGTGACCAATAGTATTTTAAATTACGGTATTCTAATTTATATATTCCCTTTATTGCTATAATACTTTTTTCAATATAAGAAGAATTTGTGTGAGTTTATTACTTAGAATTATAATAATTTGGCTTCTTCCCAAAATACATCCATTTCTGCTAAAGTCATTTGGGTTAAGGGTTTGTTTAAACTTTGTGCCTTGCTTTCTAAGTATTGAAAGCGTTTTGTAAATTTTTTATTGGTTCTTTCTAAAGCGTTTTCTGGGTTTATATTTAAAAACCTAGCATAATTTACCATAGAGAACATAACATCTCCAAATTCGCTTTCTATTTTGTTTTGGTTGCCTGCTACTACTTCGGCTTTAAATTCTCTTAACTCCTCTTCTACTTTTTGCCATACTTGATTTGGTGTTTCCCAATCAAAACCTACTCCGGCTACTTTTTCTTGTATTCTATTGGCTTTTACTAATGCTGGTAAGCTTTTTGGCACGCCTTCTAATACACTTTTTTTGCCTTCTTTTAATTTAAGTTTTTCCCAATTTTGCTTTACTTCTAGTTCATTTTTAACTTTAACATCACCATATATATGTGGGTGTCTTGAAATGAGTTTTTCGCATATTGCATTGCAAACATCGGCTATATCAAAATTTTTGGTTTCGCTACCTATTTTCGCATAAAAGACAATGTGTAGTAGTATATCGCCTAGTTCTTTTTTTATTTCTTCTAAGTTATTATCTAAAATAGCATCGCCTAATTCATAGGTTTCTTCAATGGTTAGGTGTCTCAAGGTTTCCATAGTTTGCTTTTTATCCCAAGGGCATTTTTCGCGCAATTCGTCCATTATGGTTAGTAGTTTGCTAAAAGCTTTTAGTTGGTTTTGTCTTGAGTTCATGTAAATGTGTTTTAACAAAAATACAATATTGGTAATTAGAAATAAAACCTTATTGAAATCTTATGTATTTGCGTTAGGGATTGAGGCATTTGTTGGAGCTCCTCGCAGAGAGCGACTGCCGAAAGCCCGACACTCCCGCTAAGGGAGTGTAACGCCCTAATGGTTTATATGAATTAAAAAAATCTGATTAAAAAACCGGATTTTTTTTATCTAATTTTAACTAAGCTAAGCGTTTTGCTTTTTAATTAGGTTTAATGCAGAGCCTTCGTTAAACCACGCTATTTGGGCGTTGTTGTAGGTGTGGTTTAGTTTTATGAGGTCTTTGCTACCGTTTGTATGCTGGGCTTCTAGGGTTAACTGTTTGCCTGGTGCAAATTCATTGAGGTCTAAAAAGTTGAAGGTATCATCTTCTTGAATGTGTTCATAATCTGCTTCGTTTGCAAAGGTTAATCCTAACATTCCTTGTTTTTTAAGGTTTGTTTCGTGTATTCTGGCAAACGATTTTACAATTACAGCGGCTACTCCTAAATGTCTTGGCTGCATGGCTGCGTGTTCTCTTGATGAGCCTTCGCCATAGTTATGGTCTCCTACTACTATGGTTTTAATATTTGATTTTTTGTACTCGCGTTGCACATCTGGTACGCCACCATATTCTCCAGTTAATTGGTTTTTTACAAAGTTTGTTTTTTGGTTAAAGGCATTAACAGCTCCTATAAGGGTGTTGTTTGCAATATTGTCTAAATGCCCTCTATAACGCAACCAAGGTCCTGCCATAGAAATATGGTCTGTTGTACATTTTCCTAAGGCTTTTATTAATAGTTTGGCACCTGTTATACTTTTTCCTATTGGTTTAAAAGGTATGAGTAATTGTAAGCGTTCTGAATTTTCATTTACAACTACATTTACATGGCTGCCATCTTCTTCTGGAGCTAGATAGCCATTGTCTTTTACATCAAACCCTTTAGGTGGTAATTCCCATCCTGTTGGTTCATCAAACATCACTTCTTGTCCATCTTCATTGATTAGTTTATCCGTCATCGGATTGAAATCTAAACGACCAGCTATAGCAATCGCAGCGG
>JALRJA010000126.1 GCA_023255235.1 Flaviramulus sp. | reverse complement strand
TACCTTCTTCTGTTTGCAAACGGTTAACAAAAACTTTTTGGTCTTTTACAACTTTAAATTGTTGCCCTGCTATCTCTACAATTGCGTACATAGCGTTACGTTTTTTTTATTAGTTTTATTAAAAAATGAGTGCAAATATACTGCTAATAAATTAAACTGCAAACCTTTTATTTATTTGGTTGCAATTAATTTTAAGTAAGCTTAAAAAAACCTTTACATTATTTTTTAAAACAAGCCTAATTTGTATTTTTGACACTAACCTTGTTTAAAACAAAAACCTATGAAATTTAATATCCTTTTTTCAACCTTAATCATAACCACTTCTATATTGGTAACTAGCTGTAAAAATGATGTAAAACCCGAACTTAAAACCGTAGAAGTAGAAACAGATAATAAAACAAGCTTAGATGCTAATGCCAATTATGCAAAAGCCGAGTTTACTATAGATGGTATGACCTGCGAAATTGGTTGTGCCAAAACTATTGAGAAAAAAATTGCTAAAATGGATGGTGTGAAGTCTGCAACAGTAGATTTTGATAAAAAACTAGCCATGGTTGAATACAACCAAGCTAAAGTTACAACAGACTTACTTGAAGAAACTGTTACTGGTATTGCCAATGTTTATAAAGTGCGTAACATAAAAACCGTTTCAGATTTTTCTACGAAAGAGTAATTTTTAAAAATTTACAAGGCAAAACCTTAAATTATTTCCATTGTAAGGTTTCCATAATGTGCTTAATATCTTTTTGTAAATAATTTGCAGCCGGTAATATAGAATCATAGTTTGGCTTTGCATAAAAATATAACGAGCCTGTTAAAAAATGATGTGTACTATCTGTTACATAAAACTGTGCTTGTGAAGCCACATTACCTTTAACTTCGGCAAACGCACCATAAACCTGTTGTTGTTTATTCTCATAAAGCGTAACAGGAATCTCATCGGCTTTAATAGTGTGTTTTTGAGTAAAGTTTTGAGCGTCTCTTAGAAAATTAATTAGGTTTTCTTTATTGTTTTCTATGGCTTTATATGTTAAAAAAATAGTGCCTTTCATTGTAGCGTATTCAATGTTTATACCATAACTTTTGGTTGTAGATTTTAGTTCTTTTGTGGTAATTTTTGTTGCCAATAAATTGGTTTCAAAACTAAGAGGAAGTTCTAAATTAGGTTCAAAATAATTTGCTTTAGGGTAATTTAATCGTAAAAAAGCTTTAGGTTTTGGCACATAAGTTTCTTCACACGATATGAGAACAAAAAAATTAACTACAAAGAAAATTTTAAGTAAAAATAACCAATCTGTTTTTATAACCATTAGGCTTTTATTTTCAATACTATATAAGTTATACTATGGTAAACTTAATTTGTTTAAGTCGTTTTTTATCCATGGCTTCTATAGTAAAAACGTAGTTTTTAAAATTTATTTTACTGTTTAGTTTCGGAAATCTTTTTGATATTTCTAAAACAAATCCTGCAATGGTTTCTGCTTCGCCTTTACTATTTTCAAAAACAGTATCGTCTTCAATCTTAATTATTTTATAAAAATCTTTTAACGCTGTTTTACCTTCAAACACATAG
>JALRJA010000348.1 GCA_023255235.1 Flaviramulus sp. | reverse complement strand
AAGAAGAAATTTCTAACTATTTTAGAACCGTTTTTTTTAGTTTCTAAAACGTGTGTAACTAATGTTTCCATAAAAATAAAAAGTAGTAGTAATAAAATAATACCAACATGTAACCCAGATACGGCTAAAATATGTATAGCACCTGCATTGCTATAACTTGTATAAACTTCAGGGCTAATATCTTGTCGTTGCCCAAGCAAAAGAGCATTTATAATTGCTAGTTCATCTGGCGTAAAGTTGAATTGGTTTAACTTTTTGTTTATAAATTCTCTTATGTTATTAGCTATTCCAAAAAGCGTATGTGTTTTAGAACTAAGTTTTAATAAATAGTTGTTTGTTATATAAAGCTGATGATATATGTAGGTTTTTTCTAAATAGTTTTTATAATTAAATTGATACGGATTTAAAGGAGGTGGTATATCCTTAAAAGTGGTTTTGGTGATATAAATAGCATCAACCTTTAACGGTTTATGTAAAGTGTCTGTCTCTATATTTAAAAGAGTTTTCCCACTAACTTTTAAGCTGTCAATCTTTAAAACATCAACAATATATTTATCATAAAAAGCACTGGGTTTTAAAGCTTCTCTAATTCTAAAAGTGATGGTTTTTACAGAATCTTTTTCTGCAAAAATTTGGTTTGAATAGTGATTATAAGCATTTTTTTGATTGTGTATATTGGTAGTTAAAACGCCTATACATACCATGCTAATATAAGCTAAAATACCAAACCATATAGTTTTAATAAATTGGTTTTTTGCTTTTATATAGCTGAGCAATAATAGAAATATAAAAAACAATGAGAAGCATAACGAAGTATATAAAGAAATAGTAATATAATACCCAAAAGCAATACCAACAATAAGGCAAAAGGTTAACTTAACAACGCTAAAGTTGAGCAGTTGCATAAAGTAAATTTTTTATAAAATTCTACGAGCTTCTGTAAAAGCTTTAAGCCAGTAATCGTCATTTAGCCATGACGTTATAACACCATTACTACTTGTTGCATGAATAAATGCAATATTATTATTCTCAATAGAAACAATTAAACCTACATGGTTAATGCTGTTTCTTCTATTTCCGGTTTTAAAAAATAATAAATCACCTCTAGTAACATCTTTTAATGCAATTTTTTCACCTTGTTTAGCCATGTCTCTAGAAATTCTGGGCAGTAAAATATCATGTGCTCTAAACGATTGATAAACCAAACCAGAGCAATCCATTCCCGATTCATTAGTGCCACCCCATTTGTATTTTACACCTTCAAACTGCTTTGCATAATCAATAATATTATCTTTTTTTGATTTTAATGATGTTGTATTAACAGGAATGTCATTTCTGCCAATATCTATATTTTTGGTAGCTGGTATGTTATTTTTTTCAGTAATAATTGTTGTAGAAGAAGGGTTTTTATCTTTAATACTTTTTGCAGATTTACAACTACTAAAACTAACAATTAAAACCGTTATTAAAAGTATCTTCTTCATTTTCAAAAATTATGATTGTAGAAATTTATAAATCAATTGTGCTGTTTTTTCACTAGCACCTTGTCCGCCAAGAGTTTTTTCTAGTTCAAGGTAATCTGAAGCCATTTTTTTTCTATTTTCAGTATTCAAAATTTTATCCAACTCTTGCTTAAGTCTTTTTTTTGTAAAATCGTTTTGAATAAGTTCGGTAACAATTGCTCTATTCATAACTAAATTTACCAACGAAATAAATTTTAAAGTAATAATACGTTTGGCAATTTGATATGAAATAGTACTGCCTTTGTAGCAAACTACTTGAGGCACTTTTAGTAAGGCAGTTTCTAGTGTAGCAGTGCCAGAAGTTACTAATGCAGCAGTTGAAACACGCAATAAATCATAGGTTTTATTAGAAATAAACGCCACTTTATACGATTTGATAAAAGGCTTATAAAAACTATAATCTTGACTCGGAGCTCCAGCAATTACAAATTGATAATTAGGATAAAACTCAACCAAACTTAACATAACAGAAAGCATTTTTTTTATTTCTTGTTTTCTGCTGCCGGGTAGCAAAGCAATAATGGGTTTTTCACTTAATTGGTGAGTTTTTCTAAAATCTAATTCATTTACTTGAGCTTGGTTGGCTATGGCATCAATTAAAGGATGACCAACAAAAGTAACATCATAGTCATATTGTTTGTAAAACGATTTTACAAAAGGCAAAACCACATACATAGCATCTATATCGCGTTTTATGGCTTTTACTCTGCCAGCCCGAGATGCCCAAACTTGTGGAGAAATGTAATAATTGGTTTTAAAACCTTCTTTTTTTGCCCATTTTGCAACTCGAAGATTAAACCCAGAATTATCAATAAAAATAATAACATCGGGATGAAAATATGTAATATCGTCTTTACAAAATGAGATATCTTTAAAAATTTTATGAAGGTTAAGTACCACTTCAATAAACCCCATAAAAGCACGTTCTTTGTAATGCTTAACTAATTTACCACTAACTTGCTGCATAAGGTCGCCACCCCAAAACCTAATGTTAGCATTAGCATCAACTTGTAATAATGCTTTCATAAGGTTAGAACCATGTAAATCACCAGAAGCTTCACCAGCAATAATGTAATATTTCATGAAAAGAGTTTAAAAATAAACGTACAAATAGCAATACATATGGTAATTAATAATACGCCTCTTGCTCTATAATCTTGTCTTTTTCTTATAAAAATAAAAAAGGTAATTAAATTTAAAATAGCACCTAAACTTATTAGTTTTCCTAAAAAGCCTTCGTTGTAAGCAGCTTTAATAACAGTTGTAAAATCGTCTCCTTGCCCCAACAATGTAGCAGCCAAAAGCAACCCAATACTATTAGCCATTAAACCAACAAACATACCTTTTAAAATTTCTTTTTTATGCATTCAAATTCCAAGTTTTTAATTCTTTAATAAGGTGGTGAGCTGTTAAATCAAATTGAACAGGAACTAAAGAAATATAGTTGTTTTCTAATGCCCATTCATCGGTATCATTACCGCCATCTAAATTAACAAACTTTCCGGTAAGCCAATAATAATCTCTACCTTGAGGGTTTTTGCGTTTGTCAAATTCTTCAACCCAATTGGCTTTTGCTTGCCTAGCTATTTTAATGCCTTTTATGTAATCTTTTGGCACATTGGGTATGTTAACATTTAAAACAATACCGTCTGGCAAACCTTCTTTTAAAACTGTTTCAGCTATTTTTTTAACAAATGGTTTTGATGCTTCAAAATGGGCATTCCAAGTGTAATCTAAAAGAGAAAAACCTATAGCAGGAATTCCTTCAATACCAGCTTCAACAGCAGCACTCATAGTACCAGAATAAATAACGTTGATAGATGAGTTAGACCCATGATTTATTCCTGAAACACATAAGTCTGGTTTTCTGTCTAAAATCTCTCTAATGGCTATTTTTACACAATCTACAGGTGTGCCAGAGCAACTGTATTCTCTTTGCAAGCCATCATCAATAAAAACCTGTTCTACATAAAGCGTAGAGTTTAATGTAACAGCATGCCCCATGCCGCTTTGTGGACTATCTGGTGCCACAACCACAACATCACCTAAGGTATTCATAATACTAATTAAAGTTCTAATACCTGGAGCATTAATGCCATCGTCATTGGTAACTAAAATAAGTGGTTTTTTTGCCATAATCCTCTTTAAAAACATTGCTAAAATACATAATTTCGTTAGTAAATTGCTAAATTTAGTGGTTTAACAAAAAATTAGTATCAATTCCCTTTATTGGCATGGTTTTTTCTTTATTTTAGTGGAAAATATTGCACGCTTTTTATAAAAGCAAAAAAACTATAACTGGTGTTACCTGCTAATAAATAAAAATATTACCTTTAAGCAATGTGGTATTATGCTGGTTTAAATAATAAATTAAATAGATGAAAAGGAATAATTTAATTCTATCGTTGGTATTGGTGCTTGCCTTTGCATCGTGTAGCTTCACAACAAAAAAATTTAGTAATCCTGATAAAGATAAACTACTAATTCAAATTATAACCTTTGTTTTAGAACAAGGTCATTTTGATCCTATTTCTATTGATGACACTTTTTCTGAAGCCTTTTTTGAAGATTATATAACTACTCTCGACCCTTTAAAAAGACACTTTTACGAATCGGATTATAACTATTTTGCAAAATATAAATCAGAAATAGACGATCAATTAAAAGCCACAGATATTACATTTTTTAATATTGTTAATGAGCGTATGTTAAAACGATTTGACGAAGTAAAACAAATATATAAAGAGGTTTTATCTAAACCTTTTGATTATTCAGTAGATGAAAATTTTGATACCGATTATGAAAATACGCCCTATGTAAAGAATAAGAAACAAATGGTAGAACGCTGGCGGCAACAACTCAAGTTTTCAACCCTTTCAAACTATGATGATTTAAAAAAAGAAGAACAATTGGCTAAAGAAAAAGAGGAATCATATATTATGAAATCTGATGCTGAGCTAGAAAAAAAAGCCCGTGAAGCTACTTTAAAATCAATGAATATTTATTTTGAAGATTTTATAGAAGACCAAACACGCGAAGATTGGTTTGCCGTTTACGTAAACACTATAGTTGAAGAGTTTGACCCACATACCTATTACTTAGCACCCAAAAGCAAAGAAGATTTTGATGAACGCATGTCTGGAAAATTAGAAGGCATAGGTGCCAGATTACAAAAACGAATGGATTACATTAAGGTAGTTGAACTTATTTCTGGAGGTCCGGCTTGGCGAGACAAACAACTAGAAGTTGAAGATATTATTCTTAAAGTAAAACAAGAAAATGAAGAATATCCTGTTGATATTGTAGGAATGCGAATAAATGATGCTATAAAATATATAAAAGGACCAAAAGGAACTAAAGTAACTTTAACCGTTAAAAAAGTTGATGGCACATTAAAAGATATAACTATTACAAGAGATGTAGTTGAGGTGTTTGATACATACGCAAAATCATCTATAGTTGAAAAAGATGGCAAAAAGTTTGGAGTAATAGATTTACCTGCCTTTTATGTAGATTTTCAGGATTATAAAAACATCAATGCAGCCAAAGATGTTAAAAAAGAAATAGAATATTTAAAAGCCGAAGGCATGGAAGGCTTGATTTTAGATTTAAGAAATAATGGAGGCGGTTCTTTACCTACAGTAGTAGATATGGCAGGGTTATTTATAAAAGAAGGACCAATTGTACAAGTACGTTCTACAGGTAAAGACAAAGAAGTTTTAAAAGATAGAGATAAGTCTATTACTTGGGATGGTCCTTTAGTTATTTTAGTAAATGAAATTTCGGCATCAGCATCAGAAATTTTGGCTGCCGCTATGCAAGATTACAAAAGAGCCATTATTATAGGTAGCAAACAAACATACGGAAAAGGCACTGTTCAAAATGTTATAAATTTAAATAATATGCTTAGAAACAGTACTTCTACTAGCGATTTAGGTGCATTAGCATTAACTACACAAAAGTATTATAGAATTAACGGCGGTTCAGTACAGTTAGAAGGCGTTAAAAGTGATGTTAACGTACCAGGGCGTTTTAGTTTTATAGATGTAGGAGAAAAAGATAAAGCCAATCCATTACCTTGGGATGAAATAGATGCTGCGGTTTATACTTCTTGGGAAAATTATTTTGATTTTGATACTACCGTTAAAAAAAGTAAAGAAAGAATGAAAAATAAAGAAGAGTTCAAGCTTATTGAAGAAAATGCTAAGTGGATTAAAAGTAAAACAGACAAAACGGTTTTTCCTTTAAACTATGAAAAATATGAAGCACAAATGAAGCTAAATGAAGAAGAATCAAAACAATTTGAAGCCCTATCAAATTATAAAACAAACTTAACCTTTGAGTCAACTAGCTACGAAAAATCACTTTTTGAGAGCGATACAACCGATTTAAAAGAAAAACGAGAACGCTGGCATGAAAGCTTAAGTAAAGATATTTATATAGAAGAAGCACTTTATGTTCTAGAAGATTTAAAAACGGTAAATCCATTAAAAAAAGTAGCTACAACAGTAAAAAATTAAGCATAATTTATGAGTTATAAATCACGCTCATTAAAACAATTGGCGCTCCAAAAGTTTAAACATAACTTCTGGGGCGTTTTTAGTTTTTACTACATTATTTTCGTTGGAATAGTCTCACTATTTGCATACGTGTTTGCACCTGATAATTCACAGCATGCAAATCAAATGCATGTATCTATTCATTCAAAAAAACCAGGTTTTAAAGTAACCATGCTTACTTTGCCTTCACAACTAAATACCAAACAAAGTTATTTTGATAAACTGTTCTTCGGAAAAATAAATGCCGATACAGAAATTCCTATTACAAACTATCAAATTAAAGACGGTGTTTTAATCTACAAAGAATATGTTTCTGATAGTATAGAAGGTGAAGAAAAAACAATTCTTGTTGATGCGTTTCCAAACAATTCAGCACCAGATTATATAAAAGAAAAAACCTTCCTATTTGGTACAGATAAATATGGTCGCGATTTATTAAGTAGAGTTTTAGTAGGTGCTAGAATCTCATTTTTTATTGGTTTTGTAGCCGTTTTTATAGCTTTAGTAATTGGTGTTTTTATGGGAAGTATAGCCGGCTATTTTGGTGGTAAAATAGATGCATTTATTATGTGGATTATAAACATTACATGGTCTATACCAACACTTCTACTTGTTATTGCTATTACATTGGCATTAGGCAAAGGTTTTTGGCAAGTGTTTATTGCTGTGGGTTTAACTATGTGGGTTGAAGTGGCTAGGGTAGTTCGAGGGCAAATTATGAGTGTTAAAGAGATGCAATATGTAACGGCAGCTAGAGCTTTGGGGTATAACAACTTTAGAATTATAACCAAACATATTTTACCTAATATTATGGCACCTGTTATAGTTATTTCTGCAGCAAATTTTGCAGCCGCCATTTTAATTGAAAGCGGACTTAGTTTTTTAGGTATTGGAGCACAGCCACCCATGGCAAGTTGGGGTGCTATGATTAAAGACCACTATAATTATATTATACTTGGAAAACCCTATTTGGCTATAATACCTGGACTCTGTATTATGAGTTTAGTAATGGCTTTTATGCTTGTTGGTAATGCTTTGCGTGATGCACTAGATGTAAAGGGTTAGAGATACCAATTTACAGTATTAAAACGGGCTTTTTTAGTAGTAAAATTAACTTAAAAACATATTAGCGTTTAGTTTGTCAATATAGTCTAAAACATCGTCTTTACCAATGCCTTTTGATGATGAGGTGATAAAGTAATTAGGCATATCTTCCCAAGTTTCTAGAATACTACTTTTATAATCTTCCACATGTTTAGTAATAGCATTGGGTTTTAGTTTATCGGCTTTTGTAAAAATTATAGAAAATGGGATACCGTTTTTTCCAAGCCATTCCATAAACTCCAAATCAATTGCTTGTGGTTGGTGGCGAATATCAACTAAAATAAAAGCAGTAACGAGCTGCTCTCGTAAACTAAAATATTGAGTTATAAACTTTTGAAATACTTTTTTAGAGCTTTTAGAAACCTTAGCATACCCATAACCGGGCAAATCTACCAAATGCCAATTTTTATTAATTAAAAAATGATTGATTAACTGCGTTTTACCTGGTTTCCCAGAAGTTTTAGCTAAACTTTTTCTGCCAGTTAGCATATTAATTAATGATGATTTTCCAACATTACTTCTGCCAATAAAAGCATATTCTGGCAATCTACTTTTTGGGCATTTAGTAACATCAGAGTTACTCATAACAAATTCGGCAGATTTAATAATCATAATTTCAAACGCCTTAGCTTTTTTAATGAACTACAAAACTAGTATGAGAAAAATTGTAGTTTAAATTAGTTTTTTACAGTTTTAGGTTAGATTTTTTAAAAACCGCGTTTTTGTAGCCAAGCATACAAAATGTCATTAAACTTTTGAGGATGCTCCATCATGGCGGCATGACCACATTTATCAATCCAAAACAAATCAGAATCTGGTAAAAGATCATTAAACTCTTTACCAACTTCTGGTGGTGTTACCGTATCGTTTTTTCCCCAAATAATACAAGTTGGTACATGCATGTGTGGTAAATCTTTTGACATATTGTGTCTAATAGCACTTTTTGCAATAGCTAAAGTTTTTATAAGTTTATTTCTGTCATTTACCGTTTCATATACCTCATCTACAATTTCTTTTGTAGCAATAGCAGGGTCGTAAAACACTTCTTGTGCTTTCTTTTTAATAACCTCATAATCACTGCGTTTTGTATAGCCACTTCCCATAGCACTTTCATAAAGACCAGAACTACCAGTTATTATTAATGCCTTAACCGTTTCAGGAAACATTTTGGTGTGGTATAAACCTATATGACCGCCAAGCGAATTTCCTAATAAAATAACTTCTTTATAACCCTTAAACAAGATAAAATCATGCAAGTATTTGGCAAAACTATTAACATTGGTTTTTAGTAAAGACATACTGTATATGGGTAACTCGGGTATGATAACATTGTAGTGTTTTTTACTAAAATAATGCGACACTTCATTAAAATTACTCAAACCTCCCATAAGGCCGTGTAAAACTATAATTGGAGTGCCTTCTCCTGTTTCTATGTATCTAAAATTCTTCTCTTTTTTTAATTTATGCACCATTAATAGTTTGTCAATGCGTTAAAAACAAATATAGTTATTTCATTGATATTTCAATGATTTTATTCAAATGAAAAAATTCTATTTTCCATACAGGGCTTCGGTTTATATAAATAATTCATTTCTGAAATAAAATTCACTTTTATTAAAATTGGTTTTTATTAAGCTTTATCAACAAAATAAGACTTTATTTTTTTTGTAAACCTTTGATTTTAAGTTTATAACACACCTTAAAAAAAATATAAAATTAATTGCAAAACCTATTAGCTTGAAAATTTATTAACAAAGTGGTATAAAGTGGTAATATGTGGTAAATTTTTTAATATATTTGAAAATTAAATGATTCTATAATACTATTTTGGACTTAATTACAGGCACATATGATTGTAAAGTTGATGCAAAAGGCAGGTTAATGATGCCTATTGCTATTAAAAAACAATTATCAACTGTATTGCAAGACGGGTTTGTGTTACGTAGATCGGTATTTCAACAATGTTTAGAGCTTTATCCAATGCAAGAGTGGCAATTACTCATGCAAAAAATGAATAAACTAAACAAGTTTAAAAAAAAGAATAACGATTTTATAAGAAGATTTACCGCAGGTGCTAAAATGGTTGAAGTAGATGCTAATGGGCGTTTGTTAATACCTAAAGACTTAACCGTTTTTGCTAATATTTCAAAAAATATTGTTGTGGCATCGGCTATAAATATTGTTGAAATATGGGATAAAGCACTTTATGAGCAAGCTATTAATGATGCTACTGTAGATTTTGCAGATTTAGCCGAACAAGTCATGGGACAAGATGAAGATGCTTATGGAGTATCATAAACCAGTGCTTTTAAAAGAAACTGTTGATGGGTTAAATATTAAACCAAGCGGAATTTATGTTGATGTTACTTTTGGAGGTGGTGGTCACAGTAAAGAAATTTTAAAAAGACTTGACCAAAATGGAAAACTTTTTGCTTTTGATCAAGATTCAGACGCTCTTAAAAATACAATAAACGATTCGCGCTTTATTCTTATACATGAAAATTTCAGACATATAAAACGGTTTTTGAGATTTTATGGTATAAAAAAGGTAGATGGTATTTTGGCAGATTTTGGCGTTTCATCACATCAATTTGATGTAGCAGAGAGAGGCTTTTCAACTCGTTTTGAAGCCACCTTAGATATGAGAATGAATCAACAAAATAAAATATCGGCGTTTCATGTGATAAACCACTATGAAGAAGAACAACTTAAACACGTGTTTTTACAATATGGCGAGTTGCGAGCAGCACCAGCTATGGCACATTTGCTTGTTCAACACAGAAAAACCCAACCCATTAAAACCAGTAGCCAACTAAAAACAGTGCTTAAAAAGTTTTTATCACCAAAACATGAAAACAAAATATTAGCACAAATATACCAAGCTATAAGAATAGAAGTCAATCAAGAAATGGAAGCTTTAAAAGAGTTTTTGCAACAAACCCCCGAGCTTTTAAATAAAGGTGGCAGATTAAGTTTTATATCATACCATTCACTTGAAGACAGATTAGTTAAACGATTTTTTAGAAACGGTATGTTTGAAGGTGAACCAGAACGCGATATGTTTGGAAATTTTGAAGTACCACTTAAAAAAATAAACGGTTTGGTTGTGCCTTCAAAAGATGAAATTGAAAACAATAATAGAGCCAGAAGTGCCAAATTGAGAATAGCAGAAAAAGCTAATTAATAGATAAATTAATAACGATTTATAAGAAATTAAATTGAAAAAAAACATCTATAACATATTAAAAGGAACCTTTTTAGTAAGTGATGACTCCTTTAAAAGTTGGCGATTTATACTTTTTATTTCTGGATTAGCAATTATTATGATAGCAAGTTCTCATAGTGCTGATAAAAAGGTGTATGAAATAGCCCAATTAAAAAATGATGTAAAAGAGATGCGTTCAGCATTTGTTGACGGGCGATCTAAACTCATGAAACTCAAAATGGAATCGGTAGTTGTAAAAACAATGCAAGAAAAAGGAATTTCACCATCGGTAATTCCACCAAAAAAAATAAAAGTAAAATCTCAAAAATAAAAAATTAAACTTGGCAGTAAACGAGAATAACATATTAAACCGGTTGTATTTTTTAGCAGGATGTATGTTCATTTTTGGTATGGCTGTAGTTTTTAAACTTTTTAGTATTCAGTTTTTGCAAGGCGACAAATACAGAGCTCTTGCAACCCAACGTGTAGTGAAAGATGTTATTATACCTGCCAATAGAGGGAATGTATATTCTGTAAACGGAAATTTACTAGCTACCTCTATTCCAAAATATGATATAAGATTTGATGCCATAACGCCATCATTAAAAACATTTGAAAAAAACATAAAACCATTATGTGATGCACTCTCAAGTTATCTAAAAAAACCCGCCGCTCAAATTGAAAATGAAATAAGACAGGCACGAGCCAATAAAAACAGATATTATTTATTGGCAAAAAATATTGGCTATTCAGACTATATTAAAATTAGAAATTTCCCATTATTCAAATTAGGTGCTTTTAAAGGAGGCTTAATTGTAGAACAAGCTACAAAACGCGAACACCCAATGGGAGGTATTGCACAAAGAACCATAGGTTATGAGCGAATTGATGAACACGGCA
>JALRJA010000103.1 GCA_023255235.1 Flaviramulus sp. | reverse complement strand
TATACATATGACCGGAAGATGGAATTATACTGCTGCTGCAAGGGAATTAAATAATCCTGTTTCTCCTAGCGAACCATAAACCTCATCTGTACTAACATGATAAAAAAGTTTGTTTGCGAAGTTTTGTTGCCACAACTCTTTAAAGGCATTTAAAAGAATCGTGGTGCCTATCACATTTGTTTTAATAAATGCTAATGGGTCTTTGATGGATCTATCAACATGAGACTCGGCAGCCAAATGTATAACGTTATCAAATTGGTGTTCTAAAAATAAGTTGTTTATAACGCTTTCATCTGTAATATCGCCTTTAATAAAAGTATAATTGGGTTTGTTTTCTACATCTTTTAAGTTTTCTAAATTGCCAGCATAAGTAAGCTTATCTAAATTAAAAACTTTATAGTTTGGGTATTTATTTACAAACAATCTAACTACATGAGATCCTATAAACCCTGCGCCTCCTGTTATTAAAATTGATTTGTTATCCATTGTATTTTTTAGTGAATGTAATTGCCTTTACCGACAAAAAGCCTAAGGCAAGTATTATAAATACCAATATAGGAAATATTATAGCATATCGTTTCATGGGGTCTTTGTATTTGGTGCCAACATCTTGAAAACTAGACATAGTATCAAAAAACACATCTTCTTCTACTTTTTCAGAATCTAATGAGTTTAGCTTTGCTTTTAAAGAAATTTCTTTTTCTAATAGCTCAAATTCCTTGGTTTTAACACGCTCTTGAACTAAAGACATACCGTCTTTTAAAGTTAAAGTACCTTGGTTTTTGGAGTTAGCATCGTCTTGTAATACCTTTATATAAACTTTTTTTAAGGAATCGACCTCTTTTAAAGAACTTAAAAGACTCGCCTTTTCTAAAGCGATAAGAGAGTCTCTTTTTTGCATTTTTTTACTAGAATAGGTATTTGTAAAGGTTTTGTTTAGCCCAGACTCTAGTGCTCTAAAAATGTCTTTTTTTCTTGAAATTACATTTATTTCAAAAACATTAGCAGAGTATATGTTTCTATTACTAATAAAATCTTCAAAGGAAATCTCTTGTGCTCTTACACTATCTATTGATCTTAAAAAGTTATCGTATTGCTGTATTTGATCATTTTCAGACTCAGGACCAATAGCAACGTCAAATTCTACCAGTTTTTCTGCTGATTCTAATTCTATATCAAAAACTTCTTTCAGCTGATCATAATCCTTCTCTTTAATAAGAGCATTATAGTATTTAATGTTAGTAATTAATTGATACTTTGATTCAAAATAGGGTTTTACCAACATTTGAGAGATATACGTTTCTTTTTGGCTTATTTCAATAAAAACCCCTAAAACAAAAGCCACAAGCATACTAATTGAAATAACTTTAAAATACTTTATAACTATCTTTAAGGAGTAAATTACTACCGATAAAATAGCTTTAAAAATAGAGCCAATAAATCTAAAAAACCTATCAAAAGCATTCCCAATTAGTTTAAATAATTGCCCTAAATCTACTTCTTCTGATTGTTGTGTTTGTGTTGGTAACTCTTTACTCATAGTATCAGTTTATTAATTTAAAATTTGTTCTAATATGGTTCTTGTTATTAAATACGTTGGTTTTACACCCGATGTTCCTAATCCTCCTGATGCCAGTGTTGCTCCTGTTTCTAGCGGGTTATCACTAGCATAATAAGCATAACGAACCTTTACATTTTGGTTTATACTTCCTCTTACTTTTGATGCCGCTTGAATGGCTTTTTGATAATGTGCACCTTCCATTTCTAAGCCTATAACTTGCCATGTAGAATTGTAAAAAAACTTTAAAATGTCTTTGTTTTGTAACGATGTTCCTAAAACGGTAATCATAGCGCCTTGGTAAACGGCAATGCCTTGCCCTTCAAAATCTTCTTTTTTGAGCTCATTTTTAAACGGATAATTATCTGCTGTTCCTTCAAAAATATGTGCAGATGGTATCATAATATCACCTTTGCCGCCTTCTAAAATACCTGCTTTCCCCATAATAGATATCGATTCTACATTTAAGTGTCCTTTTTTACCTTTTGTTTTGTATGGTTTTAAAAGTTCGTCTATTGTTTCGTAGGCTTGTTCTCCAAAAGCATAATCCATAACCAAAATAACTGGGGCATTATTTTTTGTGATAGTGTTTGATGTTTTAATATCAATTTGGGAAGGGTTTATTTTTGATGTATCAAAAATTTGAATATCTATGTTGGTCCCAGATGCATCATTGATATAAATCATACCATTTTGTAACGCTTCTTTAACAACCTTATTGCGTAAGTCTTGATTTTCTTTTTTACTCAACAATTCATAAACTTCATAAATACCTTTTTGGGGTTTAGTTGGTTTTATAGCCGCCGAAGAAAATAAGGTATTCATAACACTATGCATGTTAGCGCTAATAATATGTAACGGTCTTTCTTGCAAGTTATTTTTACAAAGAACATCTTTAATGTTATCTGCCCAAATTTCACCATGAATATGATGACCTATTCGCTCTCTTAAAACAGGGCTAAAGGTAATGGTTCTTTTGTTGTTGTTAAGTTGTTCTTCTATAGCCAATTTTCCTAACCAGTAAACAATATGAAGCAAGCGTTCTGGCTGTGAAGCTGTGGCAAATTCGGTATATATATTACTTAGTTCGCTAAAGGTTCTTCCTAAAATATGAGCTGTATGGGTTATGGCTACCTCGCGTTCTTCTTGGGTTAGTTTCTTTTTTGATAAAACTGCTTTTTCAAGTTTTTGCCAATCTCTTGTTGTTTGACCTTCTTCATTTATTAGTACACGATTACTAATTTTATGAGATTCTATAAATAAAAATGTTAAGTGGGTTAAAATATCATATATTTCTGAACGCCCTCGTGTAATCTCAATATTAATTTGCTCGTTATCGATTCTATAACAATTGCGGCGTCTTTTTTCTGGTATTATAGCTTTAAAATGAGAGTTTGAATAACCTTCATCGCTTGTTAGGTTAATAAAGGTGCACTCTTCAATACCGTGAGGCAATCTATCAATAACATAAAGTAAGCCTTCTAATTCTGCT